>NZ_KE148532.1:95716-124794 GCF_000410635.1 Comamonas sp. B-9 | reverse complement strand
CCAGCCAGCGCATGGCGCCGCTGGCGGCATCGAGGCCCCAGGCGCTGCCGCCCGCCAGCATGATGGCGTGCACGCGCTCGACCAGGTTGGTGGGGTGGAGCAAGTCGGTTTCGCGCGTGCCGGGTGCGGCGCCGCGCACATCAACGCCGCCCACCGCCCCGGCCTTGGCCAGGATGGCCGTGCAGCCGGTGGGACGGCGCGAGTCTGTGAAGTGGCCCACTTCGATGCCTTGCACCAAGGTGATGGAGCCGGCCGGAGCCATGGGGAGGAGGGAGGAGGACATGGCCCGATTGTGGGCCAACTGGGCTTGTTGCTGTGCAGGCAAAAGCAGCGGGCTCTCAAACAGGTGTCTGACAGCCCGAAGAGAGGGTGCGATGGAGGTGCGAGTGCCTGCCGGTCAGGGGCGGATGACGATCTGCGGGCTGATGACAATCGCATCGGGGGTGCGAGGCGCCACCAGCACCGGGGCTGCGTAGGCGGGCTGCGGCGCGGGTGCGTAATAGGCGGCCGGGCGGTCATGGCAGCGGCGCTTTTCCTTGTATTCGCCATTGCGCTTCCACTTGCGCTCGACCTGGCAGTTGCCGTCCCAGAACTGCTCCTTGTGTTCCTTGCGGTGGTGGTGGCGGTGGCCGCCACCGTGGGCCCAGCTGGCATCGGCCAGGCAGGACAGTGCCAGCGCAGTGAGCAAAGGGGTCAACAAACGGTTCATGGCAGGGGTTGGAGTTGTGGTGGATGCTGGCAGCTTAGCGGAAAATCCTGTATCAAAAGATGAGCAATGGTTGCTTTGTACATCAGCTGTTGCGGCTGTTTTGATGGTTGAAATCTATGGCGATGGCAGCTACGATTTTTCCACCTGTAAGCACCCGTTGCCGCGCTGGCGCCGGGTGCTACGTGTCATCAGGCGTTGACGGTGGTTTGCTGCTGCTCGCCTAAGCCTTCAATACCCAAACGCATCGTCTGGCCGGCTTTCAGGTAGACAGGGTTGGGCTTGATGCCCAGGCCCACGCCGGGAGGCGTGCCGGTCGAGATGATGTCGCCCGGCTGCAGGCTCATGCACTGGCTGACATAGGCGACGATCTGCGCGACCGTGAAGATCATCGTCTTGGTGTTGCCGTTTTGAAAACGCTTGCCATCCCCCTCCAGCCACATCGACAGGTTTTGTGGGTCCGGCACTTCATCGCGCGTCACCAGCCAGGGGCCAATGGGGCCAAAGGTGTCAAAGCCCTTGCCCTTGTCCCAGGTACCGCCGCGCTCGATCTGCCATTCGCGCTCGGACACATCATTGACCACGCAGTAGCCGGCTACATGCTCCAGCGCCTGCGCTTCGGTGATGTACTTGGCGGCCTTGCCGATGACCACGCCCAGCTCGACCTCCCAGTCGGTCTTGGTGGATCCGCGGGGAATTTCAACCGCATCGTTGGGGCCGCAGATGGCGCTGGTCCATTTGTTGAAGATCACCGGCTCGGTGGGGATGGCGGCGCCCGATTCAGCGGCATGGTCGGCGTAGTTGAGGCCGATGCAGATGAACTTGCCCACACGCGCCACGCAAGGGCCGATGCGGGGCTGGCCAGGCACCGCTGGCAGCGTGGCCGGATCGATCGCACGCAGGCGGGCCAGCGCGGCGTCGCCCAGGTGCGCGCCTTCGATATCGCCGAGCACGCCGGAGAGGTCGCGCAGGGTGTTGCTGCTGTCGAGCAGGCCGGGCTTTTCCTGGCCCACCGGGCCGTAACGCAGTAATTTCATGTCATCTCCAATGGATCAAATTGCATGCAGGCGCCAGTCTAGGTGCCTGCAGCTAGGGATGCTGTCGCGCAGCGGTAAAAGTGGGGGCTGGCGGGCTTTAGTTGGACCAGCCGCCATCAATCACATGGGCCTGGCCCGTGGTAAAGGCTGCCTCGTCCGAGGCCAGATAGGCCACCAGCGCGGCAATCTCTTCCGGCTTGCCGACGCGGCCCATCGGCTGGCGGGCCACAAAGGCGGCGCGCACGGCGTCCACCGAGAGGCCATCGTGCGCTGCCTGGGTGGCGATGCGCTGGCCAAGCGATGGCGAATCGACGGTGCCCGGGCAGATGGCATTGCAGCGCACGCCCCGGGTGCAGTAATCGGCAGCGATGGACTTGGTCATGCCGATGACGGCTGCCTTCGACGCACTGTAGGCAAAGCGGTTGGGCACGCCCTTGATGCTGGAGGCGGCCGAGGACATATTGATGATGCTGCCCCGGCCGCGCTGCAGCATGCCCGGCAAAAAGGCGCGGATGCTGCGGTACATGGCTTTGACATTGAGGTCAAAGGCAAAGTCCCAGTCCTCTTCGCTGCATTCGAGCACGCTGCCGGCATGCACAAAGCCCGCGCAGTTAAAGAGGATGTCGATGGGGCCGAGCACTTCGGCCAGTGTCTGGATCTGGGCGCTGTCGCGCACATCGAGCTGGCGCGCATCGAGCCCCGAGCCTGCCAGCGGGCCGATATGCAAATCGGTGGCAATCACGCGGGCGCCTTCGGCTGCCAGGCGCTCGGCGCTGGCGCGGCCAATGCCTTGCGCCGCTGCGGTCACCAGGGCCACCTTGCCTGCCAGGCGGCCGGTGGAGACGGAAGAATGGGTCATGGAGTCAGTCCTATTCATCAACTATCAACAGGCCCGGCTGCGCCGCAGGTCAGCGCAGCCGGGTGGGGGGAAAGCGCTGCGGGTTTAGAAGTGCCCGTCCTGGGCCAGCTTGGGCGGGCTGCCGGAGGCACTGGTCGCCGGGCTGGGGGATGTTGCTGTTGCCTGTGGGCGGCGGCCATACTTGCGTGCCCACATGGCCGTGAGGATGGGCACCAGGATGGCGGTCAACAGGCAGGCCGTAGCGGTGATGGCCGTGGCCGAATCGGCCATGGACTTGAGCTCGGGCACCATGGTGCCGATGATTTGCGGATTGGCGACGGCAGCACCGGCCGTGGATGAGGCGGCCAGCCCGGCCGTGCCATTGCCACCGCCGATGAACTTGTCCGCCAGGATCAGCGGAATGCCGGTGACGATGATCACGGCCACGCCGACAAAGACGCCGGTAAAGCCGCTCTTGGCGATGACGCCCAGGTCAATCGAGCAGCCCAGCGCAAAGCCGAAGAACGGAATCAGCGGATGCACGCAGCGGCCAAAGAACTCGCGCAGGTTGGCATCCAGGTTGCCCAGTGCAAAGCCGATCAGAAACGGAAGCACCGCGCCGGCAAACAAGCGCGGCTCAAACACCGCCACGCCGGTGGCGCCCAGGATCAGCATGCTGACCAGCGGGCCCGACTCGATGGAGGTGAGTACAAAGGCGCCTGCTTCCTCTTGCGTGCCGTACTGCTGCATCAGCGCGGCATAGAGGCCGCCATTGGTCATGTCCATCGCGGTGACCAAGGCCAGTACCGACAGGCCGGTGAACAGCCCTGTCTGGATACCGCCTGCGGGCAGAAAACGCGTGGCCACCATGGCAACGATCCAGGCCACCAGAATTTTGGTCAGCACCAAGGTTCCGGATTTTTTGAGCACGATGCCTGTTGCCTTGAGGTTGATCGTCGCCCCCATGCAAAAGAACCAGACCGCCAGGATGGGCACGGTGCCGGTCATCAGCCCGTTGGTGAACGAGCCAAAGTACTTGCCGGCATCCGGTGCAAAGGTGTGCACGCAGGCGCCCAGCAGCAGGGGGATCAGCATGAGCCCGCCGGGCACACGCTCAATGATTTTCTGGATTTCCATGTCTCGCTCCTCACACTTTGGTGATGAATTTGTTATCGCTTGTAGAGGTGTTGTCCGATGACTACCGAGGCAACCGGGACAGTGTTCCATAAATTCAAAATGGAAAAATAGCTGGTAAACCCTTTGTCTTTTGTCATTCATAAAAATTTACGGAACAGTGTTCTGGAAAATTAAGAATGTGTTCCAATGGTTGCCATATCTCTCGGTCAGCCCGCGTTTTGGCTGGCCGCTTTTGTACCCATTGCATTCACCAGCCATGTCCGATTCATCCCTTGCCCCAGCGCCTGTCGCTGCCCCAGCCAGCCCCCGCCACCCTTTTGATCTGCAGGGGCAGGTAGCGCTGGTGACCGGCTGCAATACCGGCATTGGCGCGGGCATTGCGGTGGCGCTGGCGCAGGCGGGGGCCGATATCGTCGGACTCAACCGCAGCGATGCCCGCCAGACGGCTGCGCAGGTGCAGGCGCTGGGGCGCAGATTTGTGCCGATACAGGCAGATCTGTCTGACACGGCGGCCATAGGCGATGTGCTGGCCCAGGTGCTGGCGGCCTGCGGGCAGGTCGATATCCTGGTGAACAATGCCGGCATCATTCGCCGAGCGGATGCCTTGGACTTCAGCGAAGAGGACTGGGATGCGGTGATGAACACCAACCTCAAAAGCCTGTTCTTTCTATCGCAGGCTGTGGCGCGCCATATGCTGGACTGTGCCGCGCAGCAAGGTGCGCAGTGGCGTGGCGGCAAGATCATCCATATCGCATCGCTGCTGTCGTTCCAGGGAGGGGTGCGTGTGCCGTCATACACCGCAGCCAAGAGCGGCGTGCTGGGTTTGACCCGGCTGATGGCCAATGAATGGGCCGGCAAGGGCATCAATGTGAATGCGATCGCGCCCGGCTATATCGAGACCAACAACACCGAGGCGCTGCGCCAGGACGCAGGCCGAGCCGGCGAGATCCTGCAGCGCATCCCCGCGGGCCGCTGGGGGCAGCCTGCGGACCTGGGTGGTGCGGCGGTATTTTTGGCCTCCAGCGCGGCCGACTATGTGCATGGCCATACCCTGGCTGTCGATGGCGGCTGGCTGGCCCGATAATCGAGGCCATCCACCACAGCCCAACACAGAAGGACGGACCGATGAGCGAGAGCCCCGCAGCCATGGACAAGACCGACACCGTCGCCGCGGTGGAGAAAGCCTTTGCCATTCTGGAATGCCTGGGCAACCAGCGCGATGTCAGCGTGACCGCGCTGGCCCAGCAGCTGGCGCTGTCCAAGTCCTCCGTGCACCGGCTGCTGCAAACCTTGAAGGCCCTGGGCTATGTGGCGCAGGATGGCGAGTCCGAGCTGTACCGTGCCACCTTGCGGCTGTTTGAGCTGGGCGGCAAGGCGCTGGAGAACACCGACCTGGTGCGCGAGGCCGATGAGGAAATGCGGCGCCTGGGCGCGCTCACCCGGGAGACCATCCACCTGGGCGCGCTCGATGAGGACGCGATCATCTACATCCACAAGATCGAATCGGATTTTGGGCTGCGCATGCAGTCACGCATTGGCCGGCGCAAGCCCTTGCACAGCACCGCCATTGGCAAGGTGCTGCTGGCCTTTATGCCGGCCGAGCAGGCGCGCGAGTTGCTGTCGTCGCAGCCGCTCAAGCTGTTCACGCCCCGCACCCTGAGCTCTGTCGATGCCGTGATGGACATCCTGCCCCGTGTGCGTGCGCAGGAGGTGGCCGAAGACGACGAGGAGGCCGAACCCGGCCTACGCTGCATTGCGGTGCCCGTGTTTGACCGCTTTGGCCATGTGATTGCCGCGCTGTCGGTGTCCTTTCCGGTCATGCGCTGCGGCGCCGATACGCCGCACTACTACCGCAGCTTGCTGAAAACCGCCAGTGCGGCGATCTCGCAAAAGATGGGCTGGCATGCGCCGCACATTGCCAAAGATGCGAAAGATGCAGAAGGCGAGCCGATCAGCACGGGAGACGCGCCGCTGTAACGCGGCTCGCGCTGCTTGGGTTCAGCCGGGCACCAAGCGGGTATCAAGCTGGCATCAGGCAGATGCCAGCACAAAATCGCCAGGCGCATAGCGCGCGCTGGTATCCATGCGTACCTGGCGCAGCGCAGCCGTTTGCTGGTACGCGTCGTACAGCCCCTCGGCGGCATAGTTGATCAACAGGCTGCGGCGGTGCGCGCCGCTGGGGTTGAGGCTGGCGGCATGCAGCAAGTCGACATCGAACACCAGAATATCGCCGGCCTGGCCAGAGATCTGAATCGCCTGCGATTCGTCATGCTCGCCGCGCGCCGCTTCTTCGGCGTTGGGGCGGTGGCTGGCCGGAATCAAGCGGGTAGCGCCATTGTCCGGCCCAAAGTCATCCAAAAACGCCAGCGCGCCCACGGTATCGCCCGGGCGCTGGTTGGACAGATCGCGGTGCAGGCGCTGGTAGCCGCCGCCTCCAATGGGCTCGCGCCCTTCCACTTGCGACAGAAAAAAGCGCTCGCCAATCAGCACGCCCGCTGCGGCCAATAGCTGCGGCAGCTGGCACACGGCGAGTATCTGGGGGTTGTCATCGACCAGTGCATGGCGCCAATCCCAGCCCCGGGGCACGGGCCAGTGGCTGGTGATACCCGCATCAAAGGCCTCGCGCAAACCTGGCAGCCAGTCGGCCGGAATGGCCTGGCGCAGCAGCGCATAGCCGTTGTGCTGGAGCTGTTCGCGCGGGCCCATGGTTTGCCTTTCAAGCTGCGGTTGGGGTGAGGGCGGATGAGGTGCAACGGGCAGTATAGCCAGCGGCGGTAGGGAGACCGGCGTAGATCAGCAGCCTGCATGGCAGTGGTGGCTGGTGACGGCTGCTAGATTGCGGACATTTCTGTCCGATATGTTTTGCATCTCGGCCTGATTGTCTTGCTGCGGCAATCGCTGCACCATGGCGGCTGTCGTTTTTCACCCGCCAGCGGCCTATTGGCCTGCGCGGGTTTGTACAGGACCTTCGCGTAGCGCCATGGCAGATTCTTCTTCGCTTTCTTCTCACCCATCCCCCCATCTTGAACCCAGCTGCCCACCCCAGAGCAGCGGCCTGCCGCTGGCATCGCTGCTGGCGCTTGCGCTGGCGGGCTTTGTCACCATCCTGACGGAGGCCTTGCCCGCCGGTTTGCTGCCGCAGATCAGTGCCGGGCTGGGCGTGTCGCAGGCGATGGCGGGGCAACTGGTCAGCCTGTATGCGATCGGCTCCTTGGTGGCGGCGATACCGCTGACGGCAGCCACCCAGCGCATGCGCCGCAAGCCCTTGCTGCTGGCGGCATTGGCCGGTTTTGTGCTGGCCAACAGCATCACCACGGTGTCGGGCAGCTATGCGCTCACCTTGCTGGCGCGCTTTGTCGCCGGGGTGGCGGCAGGCCTGCTCTGGGCCTTGCTGGCCGGTTATGCCACCCGCATGGTGCCGCCCCACCAAAGCGGGCGCGCCATCGCGATTGCGATGCTGGGCGCGCCGCTGGCGCTTTCGCTGGGCCTGCCGCTGGGCACCTGGATGGGCCAGCACCTGGGCTGGCGCCTGTGCTTTGCCAGCATGAGTGTGCTGGCGCTGCTGCTGATGGCCTGGGTGCAGCTGCGCCTGCCCGATTTTGCCGGCCAGCCCGCTGGCCAAGCCTTCGGATTGGGCCAGGTCTTCCGCCTGCCAGGGGTGCGGCCGGTGCTGCTGGTGGTGCTGGCCTATGTGCTGGCGCACAACCTGCTCTACACCTATATCGCGCCCTTGCTGGCCCCTGCCAACCTGGGCGCGCAGATCGACCGGGTGCTGCTGGTGTTTGGGCTGATGTCGGTGCTCAGCATCTGGATCACCGGCCTGCTGATTGACCGCCATCTGCGCGCGCTGAGTTTGGCGAGCACGGGGCTGTTTCTGTTGGGCGCTGTGCTGCTGGCGCTGGCGATGGAGCTACCCGCTGCCGTTTACCTGGCCGTGGCCGTCTGGGGCCTGGGCTTTGGTGGGCTGCCGCCGCTGCTGCAAACGGCCTTGGCCAAGAACGCAGGGCCGGCAGCCGATGTGGCGCAGTCGATGCTGGTGACCTCTTGGAACCTGGCCATTGCCGGGGGCGGCATGGCCGGTGGTGTATTGCTGGCCCAGTGGGGTGTGGCGGCCTTCTCGCCAGCAGTAGTCATGCTGATGCTGCTGAGCCTGGCGGTCGTGCTGCTGGCCAAGCGCCATGGCTTTGCAGCGGCCCAGCCCTGACAGCGCTACATATGGAAAAAGGCGCTGAGATGTGACACTCAGCGCCTGGATTTTTAGAGCCTGAACCGGCTTAGAAGCTGGCCGTCAAAGTCGCAAAGAAACGGCGGCCGGGCAGGTAGAAATTGTTGCCCACATCGCGGTTGCCGCTGGCATTGCGGTCAAACAGGTTCTTCACGCCGGCGTTGATGCGCAGCGCCTGGTTGATGCGGTAGTTGGCAGCCAGGTCGTACAGCACATAGCTGTTCTGGATGCGCTGCTCGCCAAAGTTGGAGTTGTCGGCCAGGCGCTGGGCCAGGCCCATTTGCTTGCCCACCAGCTCGGCGCCCAGGCTCAGGCCCAGGGCAGTATTCACCTGCCAATCCAGCACCGAGGAGCCGCTCCATTTGGAGACGGTGGTCAGCGCCACGCCGGTGGTCTTGTTCTCGGCCTTGAGCATATGGGTCAGGCTGTTGTTCCAGCTGATGCTGCGGCTCAGCGGCACGCGCAGATTGGCTTCCAGCCCGCGCGTGATGGCCGCGTCGATGTTCACATACTGGGCCCAGTAGTTGGTTCCGCCCGGCAAGTAGCCAATGCCTTGCGAGTCGATCTTGTCCTTGAAATCGGTGTTGAAGAAGGTCAGGCCCGCTTGCCAGCCTTCATGCTCCCAGGCGGCGCCCAGCTCCCAGTTCTGCGAGGTCTCGGGCTTGAGGTCGGAGTTGCCGCGGATGCTGCAACCGCCACCGGTGTAGCCGGCAAAGCCGCAGCCCGCGCCTTGGGACTGGCTCACAAAGTTCTCGTTCGACTGGCGCAGGTTGGGCGCGCGGAAACCTTCGGAGTAGCCGCCACGCAAGGTCCAGGCAGCCGTCGGGTGGTAGACCAGGTAGGCACGCGGGCTGACGTGCGAGCCGTAATCGTCATGGCGGTCACCGCGCAGGCCCAGGGTCAGGGTCAGGTTGTCGCGCAAAAAGATCTGGTCTTCGACAAACAAGGCCTGCGACTTGGCCTGCTTGTAGCTGAGGCCGACCACGCCCGCCTCATTGGCGACCGAGCCCACCGAGTTCGGGTTGTCCAGCTCTTGGCGCTGCCACTGCGCGCCCACGGTCAGCATCTGGTCAAAGCCCCATTTGAAGGGCATGGTCACCGAGCCGTCGAGGATCAGGTCTTCCGAGACCGAATGCGTGCTGTAGGTCTGGGTGGCAGTGCCGCCGGGCACGGGCACAAACTGGCCGTTTTCAATCCGGGGCGCGGTCGTTTCGTTGCTGTACTTGCTGTGGCTGAGCGAGAGCTTGGACGTACCAAAGCTGTACTTGCCCTGGTGGGTCAGGCTGGTGCTTTCGCGCTCCATGTTGGAGGGGCCACGGGTGGTGGCAGCCGCCGCAAAGCCGCCCGGGTTGCTGGTAGAGGGCGAGGGGCCACCCAGGGTCTTCCACTCGGCGCGCTGCACATCCAGGCTCAGCTTGTGGCTGTCGTTGATGTCCCAATCGAGGCGCGCGCCCAGCGACTGGCGCTTGGCGCCTTCCCGCCCGCCACCCCAGCGGAAGGCGGTGGTGCCGTCTTCCAGGCCACTGTCGGCCTGGCGGTAGGTTTGCTGGCCATTGAGCTGCAGCTTGAAGCCCTTGCCCAGTGGGCCGCTGATGTTGAAGCCACCGCTGTAGTCATTGCCACGGATGGATTCGGGATTGATCTCGGCACCGGCCGAGACCTGGCCGCTCCATGTATCGCCGCCTTTTTTGGTGATGATGTTGATCACGCCGCCCATTGCGTCCGAGCCGTAGAGCGAGGACATGGGGCCGCGCACCACTTCGATGCGCTCGATCGCCTCGGGCGCAATCCAGTTGAGCTCATTGCGGGTGTAGCGGTCAAAGGTCTCGCTGGAGCTGCCTACGCGCACGCCATCGACCAGGATCAGGGTGTACTGCTGGGGCAGGCCGCGAATCTGGATGCTGGTGCCGCCATCGGGCGTGGTGGCTTGCGTGAGGCCCGGCACGCGGCGCAGCACCTCGTTCAAATCCGTGGCTGGCACGCGCGCTATGTCTTCGGCGGTCAGCACCGTCAAGCTGGCCGGCGCGTCCTTGACAGCCGTGGCCGTCGCAGCCGCCGTCACGGTGATCGTGTCCAGCGTGGTGCCGGGCTCCGTGTTGCTTTGCGCCGATGCGGCCGATGACAGGCACAGGCCTGCGGCCAGCGCAATGGGAAGAAGGGGGAATGAAGCAGCGGGATGGGACATGACAACAAACAAGGGCAGTAAGACGGCCTGCAGGCGGCGCAGCCCTGGGCAAAGCCGGGCGGACCAAAGGTATGCAGAGCGGAGCTGGCTGGCGTGGAAGCGGCGCAGAGCCGATCACGTTGGCTGGGTGAGCAAATGAATTCGCAATCAGAATCATTTGCGATGCATGTGGCTGGTGTTTGCCTGTTTGTGTCAGTTTGTGACTGGCTGAGTGGGCTCCTCAGTCATTTGTGAGTGCGTATTCAGAGTGACTGGTCAATGCAGGACTCTGCAAAGTCCATCGAGTACTTATTTATCTTGGGAATATTCTCAGTTAGCGCTCATTCTGCTCGGCGTGAGTATGGAACGACTGGAAGTCGGCATTGAGCGCGCTGTCGATCGTTGTATATTGGCGATGCTATAAATTTTGCCCTCGCCAAGGCTATCCATTTTTAAACCAAACAACCTTCTAATTAAAACAGCAATGCCCCCGTTTTCTCTAAGAAACTTATTGGCCGTGACTTGCGTGGTGAGCTTAGTCGTTGGATGTGCACCGAGTAAAACGCGTCAAGCCGAAACAGCGGATGCAGTAACAATTTCTCAAGTCAGGGTTAGTACAAACAATACAAGCAGAGAGTGCGAATGGCAGACGCATTCTGAGCTAGACCTCAAGAACAAGTTTGCTGTGCAAGTTGGAGCGTTCGGCAGCAGAGGTGAGGCTATCGCCAAATGTAGCTACGTTGTTGGTGCAGGATTTAAGCCGATTTTCTTCGGTACTAGAGAATTGATGAGTGGCCTGGAGATCACGCGGCTTCGGATTGGTCCATTCACGAACCGCAGTGATGCAGAACTGGTTGCTGATCAGGCTAAGAAGCTTGGGCTACCAGCTACAGTCATACGACTCCAGTAGAGCCAAGGATTTGCCTGTGTTAGCTTTGGTTTACAGAAGCATTTAGGGAATAACCTGCCCATCATCCTTTCAAGCCGGCAACTCAATCACCGCCCTCAGCCCACCCTCACTGCGGTTATGCAGCTTTAACTCACCCCCATGCGCCCGCACGCATGAGCGCGCAATCGCCAGCCCCAATCCAAAGCCACCGGTCTCCCCGTTGCGGGCGACCTCCAGCCGGCTAAAGGGCCGAAAGGCCTGCTCCATGTCCTGCGCAGCAATGCCGGGGCCTTCGTCTTCGATTTCCATGCGCAGCGTGCCGGCGGTGCCCGGGTCTGCGGCATGCGGCACGGTCAACCGGACCTGCACACGGCCGTAGCGCGCGGCATTGTCGATCAGGTTGGCGAGGGCGCGCTTGAGGTGGGCCGGGCGGCAGCGGTAGCTGATGCTGGGGGGCGGCGTCCAGTCCACCTGGCGGCCCAGGCTGCGCTGCTGCTCGACGACCTCGCCGACCAGCGCATCCAGGTCTACCGGCTGGGGGGTTTCGCGCATCGCATCGTCCTGGGCAAAGTGCAGGATCTCTTCGACCATGCTGTGCATCTCGTTGATGGTGCTCACCATCGCCTGGCGCAGCTCGTCATCGTCCACCAGCTCGGCGCGGATGCGCAGCGAGGTGAGGGGGGTGCGCAGGTCGTGGCCAATGGCGGCAACCATGCGGGTGCGGTCGTTGACGACGCCGAGCAAGCGGTCCTGCATTTCGTTGAAAGCCTCGATGATTTCGCGTACGCCTTCGGGGCCGGACAGCGGCAGGTGCGCGGAGCGCTCGCCCCGGCTGATGCGCTGGGCCGCCTCGGTGAGCATGCGCAGCGGCTGCATGATGCGCCGGCCAAACAGTACCGCAATGACGATGATGGGCAGCATGCCCACGGGGATGGAAAAACTCAGCACCCGGCTCCAGTGGCTGAGCAGCATGGTCGGCAGGTGCCAGCTGCTGAGCCACTGGCCATCGGGCAGGCGCACATCGACATGCAGCATCCAGCTGCCATCTTCTTCAAACGCCGGGCTCAGCAGCGCGAGGATGTCCTGGTCCACATCGCCGGCCTGGCTGGCTGCCAGGGGTGAGCGCATGCGCAGATGGATGCGCACCGGTGGGTCTGCAGCGTTGGCACCCGCATCCAGCCCCAGGCGCTCTTGCAGCCTGGCGGTGAGCTTGGCTTCCTGCTCGGTGACGGGCTGGCCGTCATCAAAAGGGCGCGGGCGGATGCGGAACTGCGAATCGGGCAGGCTGATGCTTTGCACCAGGCGCTGGGCGGATTCGGGGCTGCTCTCCAGCGCGCGGTAGGCGGCAGCCACCCGGGTCTCGATGGTGTGGGCCGACAACGGGTGGACCACGTCACTGTCCTGGCGCAGCCAGGTGAGCAGCAAGACGGCGGCCAGGTGGGCGACGACCAGGGCCAGCAGCAACAGCGCGAGCAACTGGCCGGCCAAGGTGCGCGGCAGCAGCTTCATGGTGCGAGGCGGATGTTTCTGGCCGCCAGCAGGTAGCCGTCGCCGCGTACGGTCTTGAGCATGCGGGGCTGGCGCGGGTCGGATTCGAGCTTTTTGCGCAGCCGGCTGATCTGGGTGTCGATGCTGCGGTCAAAAAACGCGGCGCCTTCGCGCTGGGTCAGGTCCATCAATTGCTGGCGGCTGAGCACGCGGTTGGGGTTCTCCAGCAGCGCGCGCAGCAGGTGGAACTCCGCGGTGGTCAGTGGCACGGGGCTGAGGCCGGGGTCCTGCAGCTCGCGCGTGGTCAGGTCAAAGGACCAGCCTTCAAAGGTGTAGCGCTTTTCTGCCAAGGCTTCTTGCGCAGGGGGCGATTGCGCTGCATCGTCCGCCCGCCTGCGCGCGCCGCGCCGCAGCACGCTGCGCACCCGGGCCACCAGCTCGCGCGGGTCAAAGGGCTTGAGCACATAGTCGTCGGCGCCAATCTCCAGGCCCGCCACCCGGTCGGCCTGGTCGGTCATCGCGGTCAGCAAGATGACGGGGGTGCCGATGTGCTCGGCAACAAAGCCGCACAGCGACAGGCCGTCCTCGCCGGGCAGCATCACGTCCAGGATGATGAGGTCGTAGCGGTGGTCTTTGAGCAGTTGCCGCATGGCGATGCCATCACCGGCGGTGTCGACATCGAAGTCATAGCGGCGCATGAAAGTGGCAAGAGGGTCGCGGATGCTTTGGTGGTCATCGACGATCAGGATGCTGCGTCGCACGTTCATTGAAATTCAGGCGTTGGCAAATGAGATTACTTCTTATTATCACCGGCCCTCTGCCAGTGGGCGCGGTGCATGGTCAATCCCGCACCTTGCCGCGTTGGGCTTTGACATTGGCACGCAGGCTCTTGCTTTGCAGGCGGCGCTGCTGCGAGCCCCAGGTCGGCTTGGTGGCGCGGCGCTTGCGCGGCTCCACCGCCACGCTGGCCACCAAGGCGTTGAGGCGCTCGAGCGCATCCCAGAGGTTTTGCTCCTGGGTGCGGTAGCTCTGGGCCTTGATGACGACCACGCCTTCCTGGGTGATGCGCGAATCGGCCAGCGCCAGCAAACGGGTCTGCACGGGCTCGGGCAGGCGTGATGAGCGCACATCAAAGCGCAGGTGGATGGCGCAGCTGACCTTGTTGACGTTCTGCCCGCCGGGCCCCTGGGCGCGGATAGCCGTCCACTGCACATCGGCTTCATGCAAGGTGAGGGCGGAGGGCAGGGGCGTGGTCATGTCGGCAGGCGTGTCGCGGTGAAAAGAGCTGCAAGGCGGTGGATCGGAGGCGGATTGGGGTTTCACAGCGCTGTCGTGCAGCGCTGGCATAACGGCAGCTAGCCCCGTATTTTGCGTCAGCAGGCTCAGATGCCTCAACAAATCGCTGGGCCAACTCTTGTATAAGACTTAAAAAGCAGCGACAATCCTTGGCGTTGAATTCCGTATTGTGATATTGCATTGCAGCATTTGAGGGACAGGCTTCCCAACATGCAGCGCGCGGTACATCATGACGGAGTTTACGCGGGCGCGCCCTGGGCTGTGGAGACCGGCCAAGGCGCGACGCACATCAGAACTTTTGCCACTTGAAAGACCAGATGACTACCCAGCAACCCACCATCATCTACACCCTGACCGACGAAGCGCCTCGTCTGGCGACCGCAGCGTTCTTGCCGGTTGTTCGCAGCTTTGCGAGCGCCGCTGGCATCAATGTGGCCGAGAGTGATATTTCGCTGGCAGCCCGCATTCTGGGTGAATTCCCCGAGTTTCTGACCGAAGCACAGCGCGTACCCAACAACCTGGCCGACCTGGGCAAGCTGACCTTGACGCCCGATGCCAACATCATCAAGCTGCCCAATATTTCCGCGTCGGTGGGCCAGCTGCAAGAAGCGATCAAGGAGCTGCAAGACCACGGCTACAAGCTGCCTGACTACCCAGACAGCCCTGCCAACGATGCAGAAAAAGACATCAAGGCGCGCTACAGCAAGTGCATCGGCTCGGCCGTGAACCCCGTGCTGCGCGAAGGCAACTCAGACCGCCGCGCACCGCTGGCTGTGAAGAACTACGCCAAGAAGCACCCCCATTCGATGGGCGAGTGGAAGCAGTGGTCGCAAACCCATGTCTCGCACATGGAAGAGGGCGACTTCTACCACGGCGAAAAGTCCATGACGCTGGACAAGGCCCGCGAAGTGAAGATGGTGCTGGAGACCAAGTCCGGCAAGACCGTGGTGCTCAAGGACAAGGTCAAGCTGCAGGACGCCGAAGTGGTCGATTCGATGTTCATGAGCAAGAAGGCCCTGCTGGCTTTCTACGAAAAGGAAATCGAAGACTGCAAGCAGTCGGGCATTTTGTTCTCGCTGCACGTCAAGGCCACGATGATGAAGGTGTCCCACCCCATCGTGTTCGGTCACTGCGTGCGCATTTTCTACAAGGAAGCGTTCGAGAAGCACGGCAAGCTGTTCGATCAGCTGGGCGTGAACGTGAACAACGGCATGGCCAATCTGTACGAAAAGATTGAAACCCTGCCTGCCTCGCAACGCGAAGAAATCATCCGCGACCTGCACAAGTGCCAGGAAGGCCGCCCCGCGCTGGCCATGGTGGACTCTGCCAAGGGCATCACCAACTTCCATTCGCCCAACGACGTGATCGTGGACGCATCGATGCCTGCGATGATCCGCGCTGGCGGCAAGATGTGGGGCGCCGATGGCAAGCCATACGACTGCAAGGCCGTGATGCCTGAGTCGACCTTTGCCCGCATCTACCAGGAAGTGATCAACTTCTGCAAGTGGCACGGCAACTTCGACCCCAAGACCATGGGCACCGTGCCCAACGTGGGCCTGATGGCGCAAAAGGCCGAGGAATACGGCTCGCACGACAAGACCTTCGAGATCAGCGAAGACGGCGTGGCCAACATCGTGGACATCGCCACCGGCGAAGTGCTGATGAGCCAGAACGTGGAGCAGGGCGACATCTGGCGCATGTGCCAGGTCAAGGATGCGCCTATCCGCGACTGGGTCAAGCTGGCTGTCACCCGCGCCCGCAACTCCGGCATGCCTGCCGTGTTCTGGCTGGATCCGTACCGCCCACACGAAGCCGAGCTGATCAAGAAGGTGCAAACCTACCTGAAGGACCACGACACGAACGGCCTGGACATCCATATCCTGTCGCAAGTGCGCGCGATGCGCTTCACGCTGGAGCGCGCAGCCCGTGGCCTGGACACCATCTCGGTGACCGGCAACATTCTGCGTGACTACCTGACCGACCTGTTCCCGATCCTGGAGCTGGGCACCTCGGCCAAGATGCTGTCGGTGGTGCCGCTGATGCAAGGCGGCGGTCTGTACGAAACCGGCGCTGGCGGCTCGGCCCCCAAGCATGTCGAGCAGCTGGTCGAAGAAAACCACCTGCGCTGGGATTCGCTGGGCGAGTTCCTGGCGCTGGCCGTGTCCTTCGAAGAGCTGGGCATCAAGAACAACAACGAGCGCGCCAAGCTGCTGGCCCAGACCCTGGACCAGGCCACCGGCAAGCTGCTTGACGAGAACAAGTCGCCATCGCGCCGCACCGGTGAGCTGGACAACCGTGGCTCGCAGTTCTACATCGCGCTGTACTGGGCCCAGGCCCTGGCCGCGCAAACCACCGATGCCGAACTGGCAGCCAAGTTTGCGCCCCTGGCCAAGAGCCTGGCCGAGAACGAAGCCAAGATCGTCGGCGAACTCAAGGACGTGCAAGGCAAGCCTGCCGACATCGGCGGCTACTACCAGCCTGACGCAGCCAAGCTGGACGCCGTGATGCGCCCCAGCAGCACCTTCAACGCAGCGGTGGCTGCACTGGGCTGATAAAGCCCAGGCCTGGGCTGGCTGATGCCGCCCGGGTTGCGATCATCCAAGTAAAACCGGCAGACCCGTGAGGGCTGCCGGTTTTTTTTGCGTGTGTTTTATCGCAGCGTGCGGAAGTGCGCCTGGCAGGCACCGCTGGGTTCTGGGGAGACGCGATCAGCGCCATCTTTGGCAGCGGCAGCTGAGTCGGTATGAAGCATTTACGGGTATTTTTTTAACAAGATGAAATACTAATGGATGATTTGCAAAAGCAATCAGACATTAGCAAACATTATCTTATGGTAATGATCTTGTCACACACGTTGAACAAAATTGCAAATGTCTAAACACAACACAGTGCCACCGGCACATAAACGACATGAGCAGTTCCATGGCCTCTTCGGCAGGTTTGTCAGCGGGCGCTGTCAAACCAAATTTCGATCAAAGAACCAGCCCCGTGCAGGTCGTGATCTTTCTGGGTTTGCTGGGCATTGGCCTGGGCTATATGGCCTGGGCCTTGGTGACGGACGTCACCGGCTCGCCGGGCGGCAACAGCATCACCATGGTGGCATTCCTGCTGCTGGCGGTGGCGCTGCTGATTGCGCTGGGCTTTGAGTTTGTCAACGGCTTCCACGACACGGCCAACGCCGTAGCCACCGTTATCTACACCCATTCGATGCCGCCCAATGTGGCGGTGGTCTGGTCGGGCCTGTTCAACTTTCTGGGCGTGCTCACCTCCAGCGGCGCCGTGGCCTACGGCATCATCTCGCTGCTGCCGGTCGAGCTGATCTTGCAAGTCACGTCCGGCGCGGGCTTTGCGATGGTGTTTGCGCTGCTCATTGCCGCGATCATCTGGAACCTGGGCACCTGGTGGCTGGGTCTGCCCGCGTCGTCATCGCACACGATGGTGGGCTCGGTGATTGGCGTGGGCGTGGCCAATGCGCTGATGCGCGGCCGTGACGCGATGAGCGGTGTGGACGGCCACCAGGTCTGGGGCGTCTTCAAGGCCTTGCTGGTCTCGCCGGTGGTGGGCTTTGTCTGCGCCGCGTTGCTGCTGCTGGCCATGAAGGCGCTGGTCAAGAACCGCACCCTGTACGAAGAGCCCACCGGCAGCGCGCCTCCGCTGTGGATCCGCATTTTGCTGATCTTCACCTGCACCGGTGTCTCATTTGCCCACGGCTCCAACGATGGGCAAAAGGGCATGGGCTTGATCATGCTGATCTTGGTGGGTGTGGTGCCGATGGCCTATGGCTTGAACCATGCCGTGACCGAGCAGCACACGCCCCAGTTTGTCGAGGTTGCCTATGCCACGCAGGCTAACCTGGCCAAGGTCTCGACCCTGCCAGCGCCTGCGACCGATGCGCTGGCGCGCAGCACCGTGTCCGAGTTCATCCGCACCAAGGAGGCCAAGCCCGAGGTGGTTCCCGCCCTGGCCGAGCTGGCCGGCAGCATTGGCAAGCAGGTGCAGGAATACGGATCGCTGGCCAAGGTGCCCGCCACGGCGGTGGGCAATGTGCGCAACGACATGTTCCTGGCCTCAGAGACCATTTCCGTGCTGACCAAGAGCGATGCGATGGCGCTGAACGATGCCAGCAAGGCACAGCTCAAGGCCTTTCAGGCCGAGTTGAACACCTCCACCAAGTTCATCCCTGTCTGGGTCAAGGTGGTGGTGGCCATTGCTTTGGGGCTGGGCACGATGGTGGGCTGGAAGCGCATTGTGAAGACCGTTGGCGAAAAGATTGGCAAGACCCATCTGACCTACGGCCAAGGCGCGGCGGCTGAACTGGTCGCGATGACCACCATCGGCGCAGCCGATGCCTTTGGCCTGCCGGTCTCCACCACCCATGTGCTGTCATCGGGCATTGCCGGCGTGATGACCGCCAATGGATCGGGCCTGCAGGCCTCCACCTTGCGCAACATTGCGCTGGCCTGGGTGCTGACCCTGCCATGCGCGATGCTGCTCTCGGGTAGCCTGTACTGGCTGTTCAGCCATGTATTTGCCTGAGCGAAGCCTGGCTTATGGAGGGCCTGGACGAGGCGCGCAGGGCGCTGGGTAGGCGCCTTGTCCAGGCCTGTTGTCTGCCATCTATACCAAGGTATATGCATGCCATCCCAATGGCGGTGACATGCATGCCCAGGGCTACTGGCAAAGCAGCGATCGGCCTGCGAGAATCCGCTCTGTCGTCGCCGATGGCATGGCCTGCATAAAAAGCGATGACGCTGCGCCCTGTTCCGAATCGGCGATTGCCGCCGATGTGCACTTCAGTTGTTGAAGCAGGGCATGGGTATCCCCCCAAGTTCTTCGCAGGAGAAAAGCCATGGACCCCGATCCTGAGCCTGCCATGCGCTGCTGCAAGCGCTGCCTTGCTTTGCCGTACACAACCACCACCTCCTCCTGGGCTGCCGCGCCAAGGCCATCTCGCCGCTGAATGCATGAGAGGGTCCCTGGCGGCGTGCTGCCGCTGTGACAATCCCATGCTTCTTTTTCCAATCCTCTCCCACCCTCGCTCCACCGGGCCCCGGCAGCCTCTGCTGCGCCAGCCTCGGGCCCGCATATGGCCCTTGTGTGCAGCTTTGCTGGCCGCCATGGTGGCGGTGCCGGCCCAGGCGCAGACGAGCGTGCGCCTGTATGGCACCGTCGATGCCGCCATCAGCGCAACCCGGGTGAGCGGGGCGCCAACGCAAAAGAGCCTGCTGAGCGGCGGCCTGTCCGATTCGCTCTGGGGCCTGCAGGGCCGTGAGGCGCTGGGTGGCAGCAGCTACGCCGCCTTTGCGCTGGAAGGCGGGCTGGATGCCGCCCACGGCGCGCCCGATGACCCAGCAAGGCCGTTCAACTACCAGTCCTGGGTGGGGGTGGGCAATGCGAGCCTGGGCGAGCTGCGCCTGGGGCGCCAGTACACCGTGGGCCAGGCCTTTGTCAGCGCGATCGAGGTGGGGGCCTGGCGCGACTTTGGCGTGGGTGCCTTGTTGCGGGCCTCGGACAACTACCAGGTGTCCAAGCAGCTCAGCTGGCGCAGCCCGCAGTGGGGCGGTGTGCAGTTGGGCGCCAGTTACAGCTTTGACGCGGGTGCCGCCCCAGCCGCAGGCACGACGGGCAGCGCCACCTACAAGCTCTACAGCTTGGCGCTGCGCTATGAGGACGGCCCCTGGCTGCTGGCTGCGAGCTGGGAGCAAGCCAGTGCCGTCCGTTGGGACGCCGCCTTGGCTGGCCGGCGCCCCAGCGCCGCGCAGTTGGGCGCCAGCTACAACTTTGGCGCGGCACGCCTGGCGGCGGGCTGGAGCCGCCAGCGCAATGGCTTTGTCGGGCGCAATGGCGGCGATGGTCCGGCGCAGTTGCAGGCGGCCGGGCTCAAGGGTTTGGGGCCCATCGAGTTCATCGATGGAGGCCGGCTGGATGCGCTCTATCTGGCTGCGTCCATTCCCTTGGGCCGTGGCGAGTTCCAGATGCAGTGGTCCCAGGCGCGGCCCAACTGGGATTGGCAGGACAGCGGCGCGCGCGCCCGGACCAGCCAGGTCGTGTCGCTGGGCTACATCTACCCGTTGTCGCTGCGCACCAGTGTCTATGCCTTTGCCGCCCATGGCCGGGCTTACGCGATGGATGTGGCCTTGGATGCCAGCCAGCCCTCAGTGAGCCAGCTGGCGTTTGGGCTGAACACCCGTTTTTGATGGGGTGGGCTTTTGCGCCCCATCGCGCCTGGCGTGGTAGCCTTTTGCGGTCCCTGCTACCCAGCGCCGCTTTGTCTGCGCGTTTCTGATGAAGATCCCGTTCCTGCCACCCCAACTCTGGCGCCGCCCAGGCCTGCATGTCATGGGCATGGGGCTTGCGCTGGCTCTGCTGTTTCTGATCGACACGGCAACCCGGTATGAAGTGGCGGTGTCGGTGTTCTACACCGTGGTCATTGTCGCGATGGCCCATGTGCTGGCCTTGCGCGGGCTCATGGCGCTCACCGGCAGCTGCGTTGCCCTGACCTGGCTGAGCTTTTTCATCACCAGCTATGGCGACCAGCAAGCAGGCCGGATCAATATGCTCATCAGCACGGTGGTGATCCTGATCACTGGTTACCTGGCCTGCAGGGCGGAATTGGCGCGCGCTGCCGCCCATGAGGCCCAGGCCAGGCTCTTGCGCATCTCGCGCATCCACAGCCTGGAGGGCCTGACCACCTCGATTGCCCATGAGCTGAACCAGCCCTTGGCGGCGATCGTCACCAGCGGCCATGCCTGCCAGCGCTGGATGGACCAAGACCCGCCCAACCTGGACAAGGCCCGGCAGGCGCTCCTGCGCATCCTGGGCGATGCGGACCGGGCCAGCGCCATCATTGGCCGGGTGCGCAAGCTCAGCAAGGGCGAGCCGGCCAGCCCCAGGCCCTTTGTCTTCAATGCCGCCGTGCGCGAAGTGCTGGCGCTGTCGCAGGCCGAGATGCAGCGCCTGAACATCGCGATGCGTGCTGATTTGGCGCCCGGCCTGCCGCTGGCGCTGGCCGATCCGGTGCAGGTCCAGCAGGTCATCGGCAATCTGGTGCTCAATGCGATGGAGGCCACGGCCTTGGTCGATGTCGCGCGCCGCACCATCCTGGTGGAATCGCTGCAGCAGCAGGACAAGCTGGTGTTTCGGGTATCGGATGGCGGCCCGGGCCTGCCCGCTGGCGCGCAGGAGCAGGTGTTTGAACCTTTCTGGACCACCAAGCACGAGGGCATTGGCGTGGGGCTAAGCATCAGCCGCAGCATTGTCGAGGCCAATGGCGGCCATATCTGGGCGCAGCCCCATGCACCAGCCGGGGCGGTGTTTGCTTTCAGCCTTCCGGTGGCGCAGGAGGAGGGCGCGGCATGACGGCGCCTGCCATGGTCTATGTGGTTGATGACGACCACTCGGTGCGCGCCGCGCTGGAGGATCTGCTCGCCTCAGTCGGCCTGCCGGTGCGCGCTTTTGCATCGGCTGCCGAATTTCTGGCGCATCCGCCCGCTGATGCGCCCGCCTGCCTGGTGCTCGATGTGCGCATGCCGGGGCAAAGCGGCATGGAGTTCCAGCGCCAGATGCAGAGCCTGGGCCTGCTGCTGCCCGTGGTCTTCATCACCGGGCACGGCGATATTGCGATGGGCGTCAAGGCCATCAAGCAGGGCGCGATTGACTTTCTGGCCAAGCCTTTTTGCGACCAGGATCTGCTCGACGCCATCCACCACGGCATTGCACAAGACCGCGCCCGGCGCCTGCAGGATGCCGACCGCGCCGAGAGCCTTGGCCGCTGGCAGTCGCTCTCTGATGGCGAGCGCGAGGTGGTGCGGCTCGTGGTGCAGGGCCTGCTCAACAAGCAGATTGCCCACCAGCTGCAGCTGAGTGAGGTGACGGTCAAAGTGCGGCGTGGCAATGCGATGCGCAAGCTGCAGCTGAGCTCGCTGGCCGATCTGGTGCGGTTCACCGAAAAGCTCGGCCTGTAGTGGCGTGTCGCAGCGCCTGCCGCTGGCCTTGGGCCAGCTGACTCTGAAGCCAGCCTTACGCCATGCTGGCGGCAGGGGTGTTTTGCGAATGGCGGTTGCTATCTAATTGATAGCTTCAAAGCCATGTGCGCGATGATAAGATATACGTTTTTTCTTGTAAATGCTGTGCCTGCGTGTAGGCGGCCTGCGGATGCGCTGACTGCGACGGCAGTTTGGTCTTAACATGCTGCACCTGCCTTTGCTGCATCGCCGCATTGTCTGCCTGCGGCAGGCCCTGGGCCGTTCGGCACGGTTGGGCATTTATCGACAGAACTGAGAAAGATCAGCGGGCGGCGCGGCCCTTGGCCTGCGCCCCGGCTTGAGCAACACATTACATGCTGGTTCCATTTTTGATTATGTTGCGCGAGGGCATCGAGGCCGCGCTGATCGTTGGCATCATTGCCAGTTTCCTTCGCCACACGGGCCGCGCGCGCCTGATGCCCGCCGTCTGGGCCGGGGTGTTTCTCGCGCTGGGCCTGTCGCTTTTCGTGGGCGCTGGCCTGCAGTGGATGGCCGCCGAGTTTCCGCAAAAGCAGCAGGAGCTGTTTGAGGGCCTGGTCGGCTTTATCGCGGTGGGCATGCTGACGGGCATGGTGTTCTGGATGCGCAAGGCCTCGCGCTCGATCAAGGGCGAGTTGCAGGCCTCGGTCGACAAGGCGCTCAGCACATCGGGCAGTGCCAGCTGGGCGCTGATCGGCATGGTCTTTTTGGCCGTGGCCCGCGAAGGGGTGGAATCCGTCTTCTTCCTGCTCGCCATCTTCCAGCAAAGCTCGGGCTGGAGTGCCGCTGCCGGCGCCTTCCTCGGCGTGGCACTGTCGGTGTTGCTGGGCATTGGTCTCTACAAAGGCGGCGTGCGCATCAATCTGCGCCAGTTCTTCCGCTACACCGGTATCTTTATCTTGGTCGTGGCCGCTGGCCTGCTGGCCGGCGCCGTGCGCCGCCTGCATGAGGCCGGTGTCTGGAACCAGCTGCAGCAAGTGGTGTTCGACAGCAGTGCTGTGCTGCCCGAAGACAGCCCGCTGGGCGTGATTCTGGGCGGCCTGCTGGGCTATATGCATGCGCCGGTCGCCGGCGAAGTCCTGGCCTGGGCGCTGTACCTGGCCGTGACCTTGGTGATGTTCTTCTGGCCGGTCAAGGCCGCATCTGCGGTGGCCGGCGCGCCTGCCGCATCCACCCCCGCCGCTGCACCGCCCCCCGTGCCCGCTGCCGAATCTGCGCCCCGTCTGGGCCCGGTGGTGCTGGGCAGTGTCGTCGTGTTCCTGCTGGGTGCTGCTGCCTTCTGGCAGGCATCGACGGCGCCGCATGCCAGCGGTGCTGCTGCGGGTAGCGCCACCTCGGCCGATGGCGTGCCGGTGGTGACCATCGAAATCAACCAGGGCACTTGCACCCCCAATGCGGTGACGGTGCCGGCCGGCAAGGTGATTTTCCGCATCGTCAACCAATCGCAGCGCGTGCTGGAGTGGGAAATTCTGGACGGCGTGATGGTGCTCGAAGAGCGCGAGAACATTCTGCCGGGCATGACGCAGCAGCTGAGCGCACGCCTGGTGCCTGGCAACTACGAGATGACCTGCGGCCTGCTCAATGCTGCGCGCGGCAGCCTGACGGTGACGACCTCGGACGCCTTCAAGGCCGAGGCGGCCAAGCCGCCGGTGACTGCCTTCCTGGGCGCACTGGCCGAGTACCAAGTCTATATGCTGACCGAGACGGCCAGCCTGCAAGAGATGGTCGATGCGCTGCAGCAGCGCCTGGCCCATCCGCTCGACGCCGGTGCGACGCCGCAGGACGGCTACCCTGCCGATGCACAGCAGCTGGCTGCACTGGCGCGCGGCCAGTACCAAAAGCTGGCACCGCTGGCCGTGCAGTACGGTGATTTGAATGCCCGCATCGATGCGCGTGCCGCAGACTTTGCGCTGCGCGACAAGGACCCGGCCTTTGTGGGGCTGCAGCGCATTGCCGCTGGCCTGCAAGCGGGTGAGGCAGCGGACCAGCTGCTGCCGCTGGCCACCAGCTTGCAGCAGGATGTGCAGCAACTGGCCCAGCGCCTGGGTGATGCGGCTCTGCAACCCCAGTCGATTGCTGCCGCTGCGGCCAAGGCGCTCGAGCGCGCCTCCACCTTGATCCCTGGCGAGGCGACCACGCCCGAGCAGGGCCTGGCCGTGCTGCAGTTTGTCTACGGCAGCTGGGCTGCGGCCAACAAGGCCCAGCAAGTGCTGGGCCCCGTGTTGACCAATGCCAACCCGGGCCTGAACCAGCAGCTGCAAGACAGCCTGGCCAAGCTGCGCCAGCGCATGCAGGAGCTGGGCGTCCCCGCCGATGACAGCCAGGTGCCGGGCACCGCCGGCACCGCGTTGAACCCGGTGCAGTGCCAGAACCTGGCCCAGGCGCTCTACCAGGCATCGCAAAGCATGGCCAAGGTCAATGCAGCGCTGGGCTTGCAGCCCTAAACTTTCCGCCTTCTATTTCTACAAATAACACACAGAAAGCACCACATGTCTTTATTCAAGAACAGGAACGCGTCTCAATCCGTCGTGCCGGGCAGCACCGACCCCGCCAGGCGGCGCTGGCTGGGTGAGGCCGCAGGTGTCATGGGCGCCGGTGTGCTGGCCGGCATGCCCGCGCGCCAGGCGCTGGCTGCTGAAGACGCCTCGCCCGGCAACACCCAGGTGGCCGATGCCCCGCATACCAGTGTGTCGCAGCAGCGCGTGCCGTTCTACGGCAAGCACCAGGCCGGTATCGTCACGCCCCGGCCGCTAGCCGGCATGTTGGTCAGCTTTGATGTGCTGGCCAGCAACCAGGCGGAGCTCGAGCGCCTGTTCAAGACCCTGACCGAGCGCATCCACTTTCTGACCCAGGGCGGCGCCCAGCCGGTGCTCGACCCCAAGCTGCCGCCTGCGGGCTCGGGCATTCTCGGCCCGGTGGTGCAGCCCGATGCGCTGACGGTGACCGTGGCTGTGGGCCACAGCCTGTTTGATAGCCGCTTTGGTCTGAAGGACCAGTGCCCCAAGCGCCTGACCCCCATGCAGCAGCATCCCAATGACGCGCTGCAGGCCGCGCTCTGCCATGGCGATCTGTCGATCCAGTTCTGCGCCAACACGCCCTACACCAATATCCATGCGCTGCGCGACATCATCAAGAACCTGCCCGATCTGCTGATGGTGCGCTGGAAGCAGGAGGGCTCGGTGCCGCCGATCCCAGCCGCCGTGGGCCAGCCCGCAGAGAGCGCGCGCAACTTTCTGGGCTTCCGCGATGGCTCGGCCAACCCCCAGTCCGATGACGACGCGATGATGCGCCGCATTGTCTGGGTGCAGCCCGAGTCGGGCGAGCCCGCCTGGGCCGCTGGCGGCAGCTACCAGGCCGTGCGCATCATCCGCAACTTTGTCGAGCGCTGGGACCGCACGCCGCTGGGCGAGCAAGAGGCCATCATGGGCCGCGACAAGGACAGTGGTGCGCCGCTCGATGCGCGCAAGAAGACCGAGCACGACACGCCAGACTATGCGGCCGATCCCGAAGGCAAGAAGACGCCGATGGATGCGCATATCCGCCTGGCCAACCCGCGCAACCATGGCAGCGAGGCCAACCTGATCCTGCGCCGCCCCTTCAACTACTCGAATGGCGTGACCAAGTCAGGCCAGCTGGAGATGGGCCTGCTGTTCATCTGCTACCAGGCCGACCTGGAAAAGGGCTTTGTCACGGTGCAAAAGCGGCTCGACGGCGAGCCGCTCGAAGAATACATCAAGCCCATTGGCGGCGGCTTTTTCTATGTGCTGCCCGGCGTGGCCGATGCCCATGACTGGCTGGGCCGCAGCCTGCTGGCCGCTGCCGCCAAGCAGGCCTGATCTCGTTTCCTAACCAGCCACTGGTGTCTGTACTGCAAGGCCTGGGCGCGTCCATCTTCATGAAGGACGCCCGCCTGGGTTTGGCATTGGGATACTGGAAGCCAAAAATTATCAATCTAACAGTATCTAGGAGTTCTCGTATGTCCATGCGTCGCCAATTCTTGCAAGGCCTGCTTGTGGCCGGCCGTGCCAGCGTCATCCCCCTGTCCAGCTGGGCGGCAGAAGGCGTGTCTGCGCTGGAGCTGGTCAAGCCCCTCACGGAGTACAAGCTGTACGTCAACAACAACCTGCGCGAGCTGGTCAAGGGTGTGCAGGCCTTCACCGATGCGGTCAAGGCCGGCAAGGTCGAAGAAGCCAAGAAGATGTACGCCACCGTGCGCCGCCCTTACGAGCGCATCGAGCCGATCGCCGAGCTGTTTGCCGATCTGGACAAGAGCATGGACTCGCGCGCCGATGACCATGAAAAGGCCGAGAAGGACCCGGGCTTCACCGGCTTTCACCGCATCGAGTACGGCCTCTGGGTTGAAAAAAGCACCAAGGGCCTGACTCCCTTTGCCGACAAGCTGCTGGCCGACGCCAAGGAGCTGCAAAAGCGCGTGAGCGGCCTGACCTTCCCGCCAGAAAAGGTGGTGGGCGGCGCTGCCGTGCTGATGGAAGAGGTGGCTGCCACCAAGATCTCCGGTGAAGAAGAGCGCTACAGCCACACCGACCTGGACGACTTCCAGGCCAACTTCGAAGGTGCGGACAAGATTTTTGAACTGCTGCGCCCCCTGGTCGAGAAAAAGGACAAGGCCTTTGTCGAGAAGACCGCGTCGAACTTCAAGACCGTGTTCGACATCCTGGCCAAGTACCGCAAGCCCGATGGCAGCTTTGAGCTGTACACCAAGCTGAATGAGGCCGACCGCAAGATCCTGGCCGGCCGCGTGAACACGCTGGCCGAAGACCTGTCCAAGCTGCGCGGCATGCTCGGCCTGAACTGATCGTGCCCTCAGCTTGCTGAACGATGGACCGCCCCTGTGCAAGGGGCGGTTTTTTATGGCCGATGCGGTTGCTGACCAGCAGGCCCGGATTGGCCGACAATGGCGGCTGCATTTTGAACCGCTAGCGCTATGAACGACACCACCACCAGCCCCAAAGGGGGCGAGACCGACTGGGCCGCCTGGAGCCGCGAGGCCGTTGAGACCATGATGGCCCGCAATACCGAGTGGCCCCGCCAGTTTGGCCTGCACAGCGCGCCGCACTACCACTGGGATCTGCAAACCGCCAGCCTGGTGCTGCAGGCACCCTTGCATGAGGTGCAGGGCACCGTCTGCCTGGTGGGCACCAGCAGCGAGAGCGAAGGCAGCTTTGTGTGGAGCTGGGCCAATGCCAATATCCCCGCCCAGCATGGCCAGGCCTTGGAGGTGGTGCACGACTTTGGCCGTGAGCACCAGCTGGCCTTGCTGACCACCGCAAGCATCCCCGGCGGCCGGCCCGAGGCAACCGAGTGCCTCTGCATTGCCGCCCGGCTGCAGCGCGCGATCGGTACCTTTATCGACCAGCAAGGCGATATCACGCTGTACTTCAGCATCCTGCATCTGCAAGTGGTGCAGAACCCGGACCAGGCGCTGCAGTAAAGGCTCGTCGCCCGCAGCTATCCGCCCGCAGCTAGCCGCCCGCAACTGGCGTCCGCAGCTAGCCGCTGGCGACTGGCGGTCCGCGCCTAGCTGCCCGCTGGGCAATGCAAGCCCAGGCTGCAACCAAAGGGGTCCAGCAGCATAGCCGCTGTGGCCCCCAGGCTGGTCGTCATCGGCCCCCGGTAGAGCCGGGCGCCATGCGCCTGCAGACGTTCAACGGCAGCGCCCAGATCGGCGACTTCCCAGTACACCGTGGTGCCGCCCACGCCGCCCGGGCATTTGCCATCGGCGGGGTGAAAGCCGATCAACAGGCCCGGGCCTTGCACAAAGGCATAGTGCGCGTTCTCGTGCTGTACCTCCGTGCCCAAGAGCTGCGCATACCAGGCGGCCGCCGCATCGATATCGGCGACAAACAATACGACAGACTCCAGCTTCTTGAACAAGGCCATTTCCGTTGCTTTGGGGAGTGGTGGTGGGCTGCGCGATTGTGGCATGGCGCAGCGGGGCGTGAGCTTCGGTGCAGTACATCCGCGGTGTTTGCTTCATACAAACACTCATTCAGCCTTAGGCAGATATTGTGTTGCATTGACCGGTTGAATTCACAACCCGTTGCAGCGGGCCGCTTCACAAAACTGAACTACAGCAGCGCAGCGATTGCCGTCCTCGCTTTCGTCATCCGAGCTCGAACGATTCAAGATGAATCTGATCCATCAAACGCCGGGGCCAAACACCCAGGGCAGCGGTGGCGATCCAAAGTTTCATAGTGGCAACTCCGTGCGAAAAGACAGTCTCAAAAGTGTAGAGCGGTCTGAATCTGCCTTTTTTTGGAGGAGTTCGATCCATCTGCGGGCTCAATCCATTTTGACTTGTGCGGCTTTCACCGCCGCCTGCATGCGCAGCTTTTCGCTCGCCATAAAACGGGTCGCCACTTCCGGCGGGGTGAGCTGGATCTCGTAGCCCTGGGCGATGAGCGCTTCGCGGGCTTCTGGGGAGGCAATGCCTTGCACAAAGCCTTGGTAGAGGCGATCTATTTCGGCCTTGGGTACACCCGCTGGGGCAATGGCGGCGATCCAGCCGTCCAGCTCGTACTGCGGCAGGCCTTGTTCGGCAATGGTGGGCACATCGGGCAGGCTGGCGCTGCGTTTGGCGCTGGTGATGCCGATGGCGCGCAGGTTCCCGGCCTTGATGTGGGCCATGGCGGGTGCGACCGCCACCACGCCCAGCTGCACCTGGCCGCTGAGCAAGTCATTCATCAGCTGGCCCGTGCCTTTGTAGGGGATGTGGGGCACATCGATCTGTGCCTGCTCGACAAACATGGCAGCGCCCAAATGCAGGATGGTGCCATTGCCCGACGAGCCGTAATTGAGCGTGCCGGGATGGGCCTTGGCGTGGGCAATCAGCTCCTGCACGGTACGTGCGGGCACCTTGGGGTTGGCCACCAGCACAAAGGGCGTGGTGCCGATGATGGTGATGGGCGCGATGTCCTTGATCGAATCAAAGGGAATGTTTTTGTACAGGCTGGGGTTGACGACGTGGTTGTTGCTGACGATGCCGATGGTGTCCCCATCTTTGGACGCCCGCACAATCTGCGCCGTGCCGGTGATGCCGCCTGCGCCAGGCAGGTTCTCAATCACCAGGGTCTGGCCCAGGACTTTGCTGATGGGCGTGCTGATGGCGCGAATGGCGCCGTCGGCCCCCGAGCCCGCCGATAGCGGCAAGATGACGCGCAGCGCTTTGTCGTGCCCTGCCGGCTTGGTTTGCGCCAGCGCGGGCAAGGCGCCACTAGTGAGGCTGGCCAGCGCCATGGCCAGTGCGGTGCGGCGGGGGAATGGGCGGGGGGGGG
>NZ_KE148532.1:79529-95706 GCF_000410635.1 Comamonas sp. B-9 | reverse complement strand
CATGGCCAGTGCGGTGCGGCGGGTGAATGGGCGGGTGGGGTGCATGTTTGTCTCCTGATTGCGGCTTTGCGCCTGTCTATAAAGGATTGTATGCTCTTATATTAGTAGCATTATGCAGCTGCCTGGGCGGCCTGCATGGCGCTGATCTGCGCGGCGTCGTAGCCCAGGCTGGCCAGCAACTGGGCGGTGTGCTCGCCCAGGCGCGGCGGGTTTTTGCGTACGGTCAGGCGCTCACCTGCCATGCGCAGCGGCAGCAAGGCGGTCTGTGCGGTTTGGCCGGCGCGTTCGCCGTCGGTCAGCGTTACCTCTGCCAAACCGCCGGAGGCCTGCAGGTGCGGGTCGTCCAGCAGTTGTTCTGGCTTACTGATGGGGGCGTAGGGCAGAGCGTTGTCTTCAAAGATTTTGGCGACCTGTGCGACATCCATGCGGATCAGACGCGCGCGCAGATCGGCGAGCAGGGCCGGGCGCTCACGTACGCGTTCGTTGTTGGTGGTGTAGCGCGGGTTGGCCAGTAGATCGGCCCAGCCAAAGGCCTGGCACATGGTGCGCCACTGGGCATCGCTCACGGCGGCCAAAAAGATCTGCTCGCCGTCTTGGACGGTGAACACGTCGTACACCGACCAGGCCGAGATGCGGTTGGGCATGGGCTCGGCCGCCTCGCCCGTCACGGCGTACTGCATCATGTGCTGGCCGACGAGGAAGACGTTGTTCTCGAACAGCGCCGAGTCAATCTCTTGCCCCTTGCCGGTTTGGGCGCGCTGCATCAGCGCAGCCATGGCGCCGATCGCGCCAAACATGCCGCCCATGATGTCGTTCACGCTGGTGCCCGCGCGCAGCGGGTCGCCGGGGCGGCCCGTCATGTAGGCCAGGCCCCCCATCATCTGGACGACCTCGTCCAGCGCTGTGCGGTGCTCGTACGGCCCGGGCAAAAAGCCGGTGTGGTTCACATAGATCAGGCGCTCGTTCAGCTTGGACAGCGCGGCATAATCCAGGCCGTACTTGGTCATCACGCCGGGCTTGAAGTTTTGCGCCACCACATCGGCAGTGCTGGCCAGGCGAATGGCAGCTTCCAGTCCCTGGGGCTGGCGCAGGTCCAGCGCAATGCTTTTTTTGTTGCGATTGAACATGGGGAAAAAGCCGGCGCCCGCACCCAGCAAGTAGCGCGTGCGGTCGCCCTCGACAGGTTCAACCTTGATGACTTCGGCACCCAGGTCGGCCAGCACCATGCCGCAGGTGGGGCCCATGACCATGTGGGTGAATTCGACCACGCGGATTCCGGCGAGTGGGAGCGATGGGGAGAGAGATGGGGTACTCATATTTTGATGGCCACCAGCATGCATGGGGTAAGCGCCAGCGGTTGATTTGGTTTAAAACTTAAGCGCAAATGGCGGTAGAAGCCCGGGGTGCTGCAATCACGCCGGCTTGCCACAGGCTGCCGTGCAGCCGCTCGTTGGGCAGCCAGGCGTGCATGCGTTGGCGCAGCTGCAAAAGGGCGGGAACATCCAGACCCGAATCAATGCCCATGCGCTGCAGCATATAGGCCAGGTCTTCGGTGGTCACATTGCCACTGGCACCCGGTGCATGCGGGCAGCCGCCAATGCCGCCCAGGCAGGCGTCAAAGTGGGTGATGCCGGTTTGCCAGGCCGCATAGGCGTTGGCCAGACCCATGCCGCGGGTGTCGTGAAAATGGGCGGTGCGCAGCCGGTCGCCCACCAGGCGCCGGGCTTTTTCAAACAAACGGCGCACGCTGTCGGGGTCGGCATAGCCCACGGTATCGGCCAGGCTCACATGGTCGGCGCCTGCGTCCAGCAAGGCCTGCATCAGGCGCAGCACCTCGCTTTCGGCCACATCGCCTTGCAGGGTGCAGCCAAAGGCCGTACCCACGCCGCCTTCAATGTGGGCGCGGCTGCCCGCTGCGTCGCGCACTGCGCGGATGCGGGCGACTTCCGCCACGACATCGTCAGGTGTTTTGCGCAGGTTGGCCAGGCTGTGCGCATGGCTGGCCGACAAGGGCACGACCATGGACTGCGCGCCCGCTGCCAAGGCGCGCTCGGCGCCTTTGAGGTTGGGCACCAGGACAGAGGCGAGCAAGCCGGGTTTGCTGCAGGCATGGGCGAGAACGGCTTCGGTATCGGCCAGCTGAGGCAGCAGGTGCGCGGGCACCATCGATCCCACCTCCATCTCGCGCATACCGGCGTCGTAGGCGGCGTCAATCCAGGCGCATTTGTCGGCGGTGCTGACGATGCTGGCCAGGCTTTGCAGGCCATCGCGCAGGCCAACTTCGCGAATGCTGGCGCGCCGTGTAGCAAGGGTTGAGGTGGCGGTCATCGTGTCTCCTGGCTTTTGTCGTTGGCTCTGATTTTAGATTTTCCAAAGCATCAGCAATAATCCAATACGGAAGCAGTTTCGTTCCAAAAAGGAAAATCATGTATGACCTGAGTCTGCTGAACCTGCGGCTGTTTGTGCAGGTCTGTGAGCAGCGCAGCATTGCCCGTGTTGCGCAAGCCGAGGCGCTGGTGGCATCCGCCATCAGCAAGCGCCTGGCGCAGCTTGAGCACCAGATGGGCGCGCCCTTGTTCATCCGCGAACGGCGCGGCCTGCGCCCCACGGCGGCGGGTGAGACTTTGCTGGAGCATGCGCGCACCATGCTGGCCGCCGCCAACCACATGCAGCAAGAAATGGCGGCCTATAGCAAGGGCGTACAGGGGCAGGTACGGGTATTGGTCACGGCGTCGGTGATGGCCGAATCCTTGGCCGACCATGTCGCAAGTTTTTTGCAGCAACCCGCGCACACCAGTATCCGTGTGACTTTGGAGGAGTGCGTGAGCCCGGATGTGGTGCGCGGCGTGCGCGAAGGGCGTGCGGCCATGGGGATTTGCTGGGACGCAGCCGATTTGAGCGGCCTGCAGACCCAGCCCTATAGCAGCGACCACCTGGCCATTGCGGCCCACAAAAGCCACCCCATCGCACGCATGGCGCAAAGCGCAGCAGTGCACTTCTCTGACGTACTCGACTACGAACATGTCAGCATGCCGGCGTTGAGCGCAGTGCAAATCTTGCTCACCCGCGCCGCCGCACAAGAAGGAAAGGCGCTGCGCCACCGCGTGCACGTCTCCAACTTTGATGCTGCGCTGCGCGTGGTCCAGGCCAACCTGGCGATCAGTGTGGTGCCGCGCGAAGTGGCACTGAGCTTTGCCGCCAACACGGATGTTCGGGTGATTCCGCTGGCGGACAGCTGGGCGAAGCGGCAGTTTGCGATCAGCTACCGGGACGCGGCCTTGCTGTCGTCGGCGGCCAAGGCTTTGTTGAACCATTTGGCAGCGCAGTAGCCGCAGGCCTTGCAGGGCAAGGTGACGGGCGAGACCTTCCATAGGACGGGCAAGACCGATATTCTCCTGCGCGAGGGCGACCGCAACGCCTTCATCGCAGAGTGCAAGTTTTGGAAGGGGCCGAAGGCCTTCGGTGAAGCCATTGACCAGCGGCTTGGCTACACCACGTGGCGCGATAGCAAGACCGCGATCCTCGTTTTCAATCCTCTGCCCCTGCACACCCTCTGGCTGAGCTCAAAACACTCCGAGTTCAAACTTCCGTGAGAAAAATTCAAAACCCATGGAGAACCGACAAAAACTTGCAAGGTCGATAGAGATCACAACAAGCGCTTGACCTTAGCGGGGGTGATGGTTCTTTGCGGAGCTGCTGGCACGGATTCATTTCATGTAACTACAATAGTTGCATGAAACACAACAGCCAGTTTTCCGATGTTCTGCATGTGCTGCTGCACTTGGCTGAGGCGCAGGCGCCGCTGACCTCCGAGGTCCTGGCGCAGACCATGGACACCAACCCGGTGGTGCTGCGGCGCCTGATGGCCGGCTTGCGCGATGCGGGCATGGTTTCGTCCGGCAAGGGCCATGGGGGCGGCTGGTTGATTGCGCCCGGCTGGGGCGAGACAACATTGCGCGACATCCACCAGGCGCTGGGCGCACCGGCGCTGGTGTCGCTGGGCTTTCGCGAGGACCACCCCGAATGCCTGGTTGCGCAGGTCGTGAACAGCTCGCTGCGCAGCGCGATGCAGCAAGCCGAGGCCTCGCTGCTGGCCCAGCTGGGCAGCATCACCCTGGCCCAGCTGTCTGCCCAGATCGGCGCTTCGCTGCGCGCGCACCGGCTGGCCAAAACATCCACCCCCCACCGTATAGAGGACCACCATGGACATTCACACTGATTTCGCCATCGTCGGCGGCAGCTACGCCGGCATGTCGGCCGCCTTGCAGCTGGCACGGGCGCGCCGCCAGGTCACCGTCATTGATGCGGGCCTGCGCCGCAACCGCTTTGTGGACGAGGCGGGCAGCACTTCGCATGGCTTTTTGTCGCGCGACGGCATGGCGCCGGCCCAGCTGTGGCAAGAGGCGCGTGCGCAATTGCTGCAGTACCCGACCGTGCGCTGGATCGAAGGTGAGGCACGGCAAGCCCGTGTGCTTCCCAGCGGCGAGCTGGCCTTGGATGTGGGTGGCCAGTTGTTGGTGGCGCGCCGCCTGGTGCTGGCTACCGGGGTGCGCGATGAACTGCCCGCCGTGCCGGGCCTCGCCGAGCGCTGGGGCCGCAGCGTGTTCCATTGCCCGTACTGCCATGGCTATGAGGTGGGAGGCGGCGCGATTGGTGTGATTGCTGCCTCACCGCTGGCCCAGCACCATGCACTGATGCTGCCCGATTGGGGCCCGACCACCTTGTTCCTCAACGGCGTCTATGCGCCGACGCAGGCGGATCTGGCGGATTTCGCCCGGCGCGGCACCCAGATCGAGGACACGCCGGTGCTGCGCATCGATGGCTTGGCGGATGTGGTGCTGGCCGATGGCCGCATCATCCACATGCAAGGCCTGTTTATCCAGCCACGTACCTCGCCGGCCAGCCCGGTGGCGCAGCAGCTCGGTTGCGTGCTGGCCGATGGCCCGATGGGCCCCTATGTGCAGGTCGATGCCATGCAGCAGACCAGCGTGGCCAATGTGTTTGCCTGCGGCGATGCCGCGCGTGCAGCGGGCAGCATTGCGCTGTCGGTGGCCGATGGGGCGATGGCCGGGGTGGCGGCGCACCGTGCCTCGATGTTTTGAGCCAAGGGCTGGATGCAGAAAACGCCCCTGGGGGCGTTTCTTCCTGGGTGGCGTGCCAGCACTGGGAGATCAGCTGGGCTTCCAGCCCTTGGGCACGCGGGGCCGCTCGATCTTGGCCAGCTCACAGACCACATCGGCGATGCCCGAGAAATCAATGCCGCCAAACTGGCTGGCACGCGCCAGGCTAAAGGATTCATGCACGGCAGCGGCGACGGGCATCGGCACGCGCGCGGCATGTGCGGCGCTGATGACCAGCGACAAATCCTTGTGCGCCAGATCGATGGTAAAGCCCGGCGAGGTGTCACCAGCCAGCACCTTGTTGGGAAAGTTCATGCGCAGCTGGCCATTGTTGGCCGAGGTGCCCAACAGCACCTGCAGGGTCTTGCTGATATCGAGCCCAAAGCGCTGCGACAGGGCCAGCGCTTCGGCATTGACCTGGCACAAGGTGATGGCCACATAGTTGTTGACCAGCTTGGTGCGCCCGCCCGCGCCGACCGGGCCGCAGTGGTAGGTGGTGGTGCCCATGGCATCGAGCAGGGGCTTGACCTTCGCAAAATCGGCCTCGCTCGCGCCCACCATGAACAGGCTCTCACCCCGGTCGGCATGCTCGGCCAGGCGCCCCACGGGCGCGTCCACCACGGTCATCTGGCGGCCGGCGGCTGCTTTGCTGAGCCGGTCGGTGGCGAGCGGGTCAATGGTGCTCATGTCCAGCAGAATGGTGCCTGGCAGCGCGTTGGCAAAGATGCCATCGGCGCCCTGGGCGATCTGCTCGACCTCGACCGAGGACGGCAGCATGGTGATGACCACCGAGCAGCGGCGTGCAATCTCTGGCACCGTGGCGGCCTCTGCGCCCAGTGCAACCAGGGCCTGCACGGCCTCGGGGTTGAGGTCGGCCACCAAGAGGCTGAAACCTTTTTTCTGCAGATTGGCGGCCATGGAGCGGCCCATGCGCCCCAGGCCGATAAAGCCGATGCTGTCTGTCATGGTGTGGGTCTCCTGCGGATCGATGAAAAGTGGAAAAAGGAAAAAAGGAACGGTGGCTCAGTACGCGATATACGCGGTCTTGGTGCTGGTATAGAAATCGACTGCATAGCGCCCTTGCTCGCGCGGCCCGTAGCTGGAGGCGCGCGTGCCGCCAAAGGGCACGTGGTAGTCCAGCCCGGCGGTGGGCAGGTTGACCATGGCCAGCCCGCTGCGCACATGCAGGCGGAAGTGGTTGGCTTCACGCAGCGAGGTGGTGCAGATGCCGGCCGAGAGGCCAAAGCGCGTGTCGTTGGCGGTGGCCAGTGCCTCGTCGTAGTCGGCCACCTTGATGACGCTGGCGACCGGGCCAAAAATCTCTTCCTGGTTGATGCGCATCGCGTTGTGGGTTGCGGTGAGCAGGGCGGGCCGCACAAAGTAGCCCGGGGTCGCCGCCTGCACCGGCGTGCCGCCTTCGACCAGCTCGGCGCCTTCGCGCTTGCCCAGGTCCAGGTAGTGCTGGATCTTGTCGAACTGCGATTGGTTGATGACCGGGCCGATCTGCGTGGCCTTGTCCAGGCTGTTGCCGACGACCATGGCACGCATGCGCGCGGTCAGCGCCTCGACAAAGCGGTCATGGATCCGTTCGGTGACGATCAGGCGGCTCGATGCTGTGCAACGCTGGCCGGCCGAGAAGAAGGCGCCGTTGAGCGCGCATTCCACGGCTACATCCAGGTCGGCATCATCGAGCACCACCAGCGGGTTCTTGCCGCCCATCTCCAGCTGCAGGCGGATCATCTCGCCGATGGCGGTCTGCGCAATGCTCTGGCCCACATGCACGCTGCCGGTAAAGGACACCGCATCGACGCCGCTGAGCAAGCCTTGCGCCGCATGCTTGCCGCTGCCATTGACCAGGTTGGCCACACCAGGCAGCAGGCCTTGCTCATCCAGAATGCGAAAGAGCGCATGGGCCACGCCGGGCGTGTATTCCGAGGGCTTGAGCACCACGGTGTTGCCAAAGGCCAGCGCCGGGGCAATTTTCCAGGCGGGGATGGCGATCGGAAAGTTCCAGGGCGTGATCAGGCTCACGACGCCCAGTGCATGGCGGCTGATCTGCACGCCGATGTCCGGCCGCACCGACGGCAGGCTCTCGCCGCCATAGCGCAGACATTCGCCGGCAAAGAACTGGAAGATCTGCGCCGCGCGCACCACCTCGCCCAGGCCCTCGGCCAGGGTCTTGCCCGCTTCGCGCGAGACCAGCAGGCCCAGGCTGTCCTTCTGCGCCATCATCTGGTTGGCCACGCGCTGCAGAAAGTCCGAGCGCATCTGCGTGGTGGTGTGCTGCCAGCGCCCAAAGGCGGCACGCGCAGCGGCCACGGCCTGCTGCATCTGCGCGGCATCGGCCGCCGCATACTCGCCCACCAGCTCGCGGGTGTCGGAGGGGTTCCAGCTCTGGATGGTGCTCGCGCCCGCCAGCCACTGGCCATTGATCAGGTTCTCGTTCATGTCTCACTCTCAAGGCAATAGGTGGCGCTGCGCGCATGGTGGGCGCGCAGCGCAGTCAGTCGGAAAGCGGGAGCCAGCGGGCTTCAGGCCGCAGGCTTGAGCAGCGGGCAGGCACCTTCCTTCGATGGTGCATAGGCCTTGTCGCCCGGGATGGTGCTGACCACCTTGTAGTAGTCCCAGGGTTTGGTCGACTCGGCCGGCTTTTTGACCTGCATCAGGTACATGTCATGCACCATGGCGCCATCAGCACGGATATAGCCCTTGGCAAACATGTCGTCGATGGGCAGCGACTTGAGTGCGGCCATCACCTGGTCGGGCTCGGTGCTGCCGGCCTTTTGCACGGCCTTCAAGTAGGTGGTGGTGGCCGAGTAGTCGCCCGCCTGGAAGGTGGTGGGCATCTTCTTGTTCTTGTCGTAGAAGCGCTGCGAGAACGCGCGCGAGGCATCGCTCATGTCCCAGTACCAGCCTTCGGTCAGGTACATGCCGCCGGTGGTGCCCAGGCCCAGGCTGTGGATGTCGGTGATGAAGGCCATCAGCGCTGCCACGTTCATCTTCTTGTCGATGCCAAACTCCTTGGCGGTCTTGATGGCGTTGATGGTGTCGCCGCCGCCATTGGCCAGGCCCATCACCTTGGCACCCGAGCTCTGCGCCTTCATCACATAGGACGAGAAATCGGAGGTGCTGAGCGGGTGGCGGATGGCGCCCACCACATTGCCGCCGGTTTGCTTGACGACATTGATCGCGGCCTGCTCCATCGAGTGGCCAAAGGCGTAGTCCGAGGTGAGGAAGTACCAGTCCTTGTAGCCCTGGCCCACCAGTGCAGCGGCCGTGCCGCGTGCCTGGGCTGAGGTGGAGTAGGTGTAGCGCACCATATAGGGCTGGCAGGCCTCTTCGGTCAGCGAATCGGCACCGGCGCCGGCGCTGATGAACACCTTTTTCTTGTCCTTGGACAGGTTGCTGATCGCCAGCGACACGGCCGAGTTGGAGCCTCCGATGATCAGGTCGACATTGTCGTTGTCCCACCATTGGCGCGCCTTCGATGCGGCGATGTCGGCCTTGTTCTGGTGGTCGGCCGAGATGATCTCGATCTTGCGCCCCAGCACCTCGCCGCCAAAATCGGCCACGGCCATGCGGATCGCGTCCAGGCCACCGGGCCCGTCAAAGTCCGAGTACAGACCCGACATGTCGGTGATGAAGGCGATCTTGACCTTGTCGGGTGCGGCCTGGGCGCCGCTGGCGAGCAGGGCGGCCACCGCCAGGGCGGCGGCGGTCAGGGGTCCTTGTGCTTTTCTCATGGTTTTGTCTCCTAGAGCTGTTGGACGAAGGGCCTGCGGTGCTCTGTGTCACCTGCTAGGCGCGGGAACTAACGCAGTACAAAGGGGTTGCTGGTGGTCGCTCCGCTGTTGATCCAGACCGACTTGGTCTGCAGGTATTCGTAGATCGCGCTCTGGCCGTTTTCGCGGCCCAGGCCCGAATCCTTGTAGCCGCCAAAGGGCGCCATAAAGCTGACGGCGCGGTAGGTGTTGACCCAGACCGTGCCCGCCTGCAGGCGCTCGGACATGCGCAGCGCGCGGCCGATGTCGCTGGTCCAGACGGCTGCGGCCAGGCCAAAGCGCACATCGTTGGCAATGCGCAGCGCATCGGCCTCGTCGTCAAAGGGGATGACCGAGAGCACCGGGCCAAACACCTCTTCCTGCGCAATGCGCATGCCGTTGTGTACGCCAGTGAGGATGGTGGGCTCGATGAACCAGCCCTTGCCGCATTCGGCGCGCGTGGCCTTGGCGCCGCCCAGCACCACCCGGGCCCCTTCGGCCTTGGCAATGTCGATATAGGACAGCACTTTCTCGTACTGGGGCAGGGTGGTGACCGGTCCCACCTGGGTCTCCAGGCTCATCGGGTCGCCCATGCGGGCGGTGGCGGCAAAGGCCACCAGGCGCTCGACAAAGGCATCGTGGATGCTGCGCTGAACCAGCAGGCGCGAGCCGGCAATGCAGGTCTGGCCCGTGGCGGCAAAGATGCCCGAGATCGCGCCATACATGGCCTGCTCCAGGTCGGCATCGGCAAACACGATGTTGGGCGATTTGCCGCCCAGCTCCATCGAGGCGTGCTTGAGCTGGCCGGCGGCTGCCTGGTTGATGGCGCGGCCCGTCACATCGGAGCCGGTGAAACTGACCTTGGCGACCAGTGGGTGCGCCACCAGGGCGCTGCCGACCTGCGCGCCATAGCCGGTGACCACATTGAACACGCCGGGCGGAAAGCCAGCCTCGTTGAACAGCTCGGCAAACTCCAGGGTCGAGGCCGAGGTGAACTCGGACGGCTTGACCACCACGGTGCAACCGGCTGCCAGCGCCGGCGCAATCTTCCAGGCGAGCAGGAATAGCGGGGAGTTCCAGGGCGTGATGGCAGCCACCACGCCCAGCGGCTCATGGCGGGTAAAGGCGAAATAGCCTTTCTTGTCCAGCGGCAAGGTGGCCCCTTGCACCTTGTCGGCCAGGCCGCCGTAGTAGTGGAACCACTGCGGGATGTACTGCAGCTGGCCGCGCATCTCGGCGAACAGCTTGCCGTTGTCCATTACTTCGGTGCGGGCGAGCTTCTCGGCATCGCGCTCGATCAAGCTGCCGAGCTTGCGCAGCAGTGCGCCGCGCTCGGTCGCGCTCAGCTGCGGCCAGGCACCACTGCTGAACGCGGTGTGCGCCGCCTGCACGGCCGCCTCGACATCGGCGGCGCTGCCATCGGGTATTTCGGCCCAGGCCTCGCCCGTGTAGGGGTTGAGGCTGGCAATCCATTGGCCGCTGGCGGGGGGCTGGGCCTGGCCGGCAATCTGAAGGGAGTAGCGTTTCATGGCAAAGGGCGTTCGAGGGCTGCGGGCAGCTTGGGGCGGTGCTGGAGAGGGCTGGCTAGTGCTGGATAGAGCTGAGAAGGGATGCCGGCCGGCATCCCTGCCAAAGGCTAGAACGGCTGCAGGCCCAGCGCGCTGCGAAAGCGGTTCTTGATAAAAGGGCCATCGCGCGGCGGCAGCGCGCGGGGCGGCTCATCGGCATGGATCAGCGCCTGCACAAAGGTGGTGGCCTTGCGGGCGTTGATATGCGCGGCCAGCGCATCGGCCTCGTCCAAGGTGCGCAGCTGCTGCACCTGGGCAATGCCAAAGCCGCGCGCCACGGCCACCAGGTCGGTGCCCAGGCTGCTATGGCTTTTTTGCATGCCGGTCTCGCCGTAGTGGCCGTTGTCCAGCACGACGATGCTGAGGTTGGCAGGCGACTTGGCGGCAATCGTGGCCAGGCTGCCAATGCCCATCATCTGCTCGCCGTCGCCGGTGATGACCACCACCGGGCGTGCGGGCTGGGCCAGCGCAATGCCCAGCGCCACCGATGAGGCACCGCCCATCGCGCCCCACAAGTAGTAGTTGTGGTCGCGGTCACCGGCGGCAAACACATCGTAGGAGGCCGAGCCCAGGCCGGTGACGACCAGCGCCTCGGGGGTCTTGGCCAGCAGGCGCGCCACAAACAGGCGGCGGTCCATCGCAGCGGAATTCTCGCGGGTCTGCATTACTTTCTCTCCCATTTCTTGCGGCCGATCACGTCCTGGCCAATCAGCACGGCGATGCGGGCGCCGGCCATGAAGGCGCCATCAAGCGCTGCGCTGACGACCTCTTGTGCATCTTCGGGGCGGCGCACGCGCATCACATGGATGCCCATCAGCTCCATCGCCGCCTGCGTGGCCCGACCCATCGGCGCTTGCCAGGGGTTGAACTCGGCGTACTCGCCGCGCATCGTGACGATGGTGACAAAGGGGATGTCGGCGGCGCTGAGCAGCGAGAACATGTTGATGCAGTTGCCGACACCGCTGCTTTGCATCAGCAGCACCGCGCGCTGGCCGCCCAGCCAGGCGCCGGCTGCCACGGCCACGCCTTCTTCTTCGGTGGTCAGCGCCACATCGGTGATCTCGGGATCGGCGATCGCGCTCTTGATGACATAGGAGTGGCCCGCATCGGGCACATAGGCCACTTGCTGCACGCCGGCATCCTTGATGGCCTGAAAAATGTCTTTTTGCCAGGGTGGTGGGTTGGGGTTTGCGTTCATCTGCTTTCCGTTTTGTGAGCCAGTGAAGGCATCATAAAATGTGATGATGTGATTTGAATAATCACCATTTTTGATACCACTATCACGCAATCTGATCGAGGCTGCAGCATGGATTTCAAGCAACTCAAGGCCTTCTTGACCGTGGCCGACACCGGCAGCGTGACCCGCGCATCGGAGCTGCTGCATGTGGTGCAGCCGGCGGTGTCGCGCCAGCTGAAGCTGCTGGAGGAAGACCTGGGCTGCGCGCTGTTTGAGCGCGAGCGCCATGGCATGGTGCTGACCGAGCAGGGCCAGGAGCTGGCCAGCTATGCGCGCCGCGCCTTTGGCGAGCTGGAAAAAGCGCGGCTGCAGCTGGCCGGCACGCAAGAAGAGGTGACGGGTCTCGTCACCATTGGCCTCTTGCCCAGCACCTGTGATGTGGTCTCCAGCGCGCTGGTGGCGGCGATGGCCAGCCGCTACCCGGGCATCAAGCTGCGCTTGACCGTGGCCTATGCGGGCACGCTGCGGCCTTGGCTGGCCAACGGCCAGGTCGATGTGGCCTTGCTGTATGCGGCCGAGAAGCATCCCGACCTGGTGCTGGAGCCGTTGATCGAAGAAGAGCTGTGGGGCCTGGGGCCCAAGGGCTGCGGCATGGCCGGCGCCAAGGCCGTGCCCATGGCCGATATGGCGCGCCGCGCGCTGGTGCTGCCCAGCAACCCGCATGGCATCCGCCTGCTGGTCGAGCATGCCTGCGCACTGGAGAACCTGCAGCTCAACATCTGCGTGGAGACCGATGCGCTGCCGGTGCAGCGCAGCGTGGTGATCGATGGCCTGGGCTACACCATCTTGCCGCCGATTGCGGTGGTCAGCGACCTGGCAGCCGGCAGGCTGGAGGGCGCGCCCTTGACCGAGCCCGAGCTCAAGCGGGTAATTGCGCTGGCCTACGCGGCCAACCGCAGCATGACCAGGCCGGTGCGCGCCACCTTGGCGGTGCTGCGCGAGATTTTGGCGGCGGCCGTTGCCTCGGGCGGCTGGCCCAGCGGCAAATGGCTGGGCGCTGCAGCGGCCAAGGCGAGCCCACCATGAAAAATGCCCGCCCATCCCTGCGGCAGGGATGGGCGGGCGCCTTTGAGTGGGGCAGGGAGGCTTACTTCAGGTCAAAGCGGTCCAGCTCCATCACCTTGGTCCAGGCGGCGACAAAGTCCTTGACCATTTTTTCCTTGGCGCCGGTCTGGGCATAGACCTCGGCCACGGCGCGCAGGATGGCGTTGGAGCCAAAGACCAGGTCGGCGCGGCTGGCCGTCCAGCGCTGGGCACCGCTCTTGCGGTCGACGCCGACAAAGCTGCCGTCCTCCTGAGGCTTCCACTGCGTGCCCATGTCCAGCAGGTGCACAAAGAAGTCATTGCTCAAGGTGCCGGGCTTGGCCGTCAGCACGCCTTGCTGGTTGCCTGCGGTGTTGATGTTGATGGCGCGCAGCCCGCCGACCAGCACCGTGAGCTCCGGCGCGGTCAAGGTCAGCAGCTGGGCCTTGTCGATCAGCAGCGCCTCGGCCGGCGCGGCAAAGCGGCCTTGCAGGTGGTTGCGAAAACCGTCTGCCTTGGGCTCCAGGTACTGGAAGGATGCGGCATCGGTTTGCTCGGCCGTGGCATCGCTGCGGCCAGCATGGAAGGGCACGGTGGCGGGCACACCGGCATCGGCAGCGGCCTTTTCGACACCGGCATTGCCCGCCAGCACGATCAGGTCGGCCAGCGAGATGCGCTTGTCGCCATCGGCGGCCTTGTTGAAGCTGCGCTGAATGCCTTCGAGCACGCCCAGCACCTTGGCCAGCTGCTCGGGTTGGTTCACCTCCCAGTCCTTTTGCGGGGCCAGGCGGATGCGGGCACCATTGGCGCCGCCGCGCATGTCCGAGCCGCGGTAGGTCGAGGCCGAGGCCCAGGCCGTGCCCACCAGCTCCTGCACCGTCAGGCCCGATGCCAGCACCTGCGCCTTGAGGCTGGCCACATCATCGGCATTGACCAGCGGGTGGTTGACAGCTGGGATCGGGTCTTGCCAGACCAGCTCTTCCTTTGGCACTTCCGGGCCCAGGTAGCGGCTGCGCGGGCCCATGTCGCGGTGGGTCAGCTTGAACCAGGCGCGGGCAAAGGCTTCGGCAAAGGCCTGGGGATTTTCCAGAAAACGGCGCGAGATCTTTTCATAAGCTGGGTCCTGGCGCAGCGACAGGTCGGTGGTCAGCATGGTGGGCTTTTTGTTCGGGCCGCCATGCGCATCGGGGATGACATCGGGCGCATCCTTGGCCACCCATTGGATCGCGCCGGCAGGGCTTTTCTCCTGCACCCATTCGTACTTGAACAGGTTCTCGAAGAAGAAATTGCTCCACTGCGCGGGGGTCTGCGTCCAGGTCACTTCCAGGCCCGAGGTGATCGCATCGCGCCCGGAGCCGGAGCCAAAGCTGCTGGTCCAGCCCAGGCCCTGGGCTTCGATGCCATCGGCCTCGGGCTCGGCGCCCACATGGCTCGCTTCCCCAGCGCCATGGGTCTTGCCAAAGGTGTGGCCGCCGGCGATCAGGGCCACGGTTTCTTCATCGTCCATCGCCATGCGGGCAAAGGTCTCGCGGATGTCGCGTGCCGCCGAGATCGGGTCGCCGTTGCCATCCGGGCCTTCGGGGTTCACATAGATGAGGCCCATCTGCACGGCAGCGAGCGGGTTTTCCAGGTCGCGCTCACCGCTGTAGCGGCTGTTGGCCTTGTCGCTGGTGGCCAGCCATTCCTTCTCGGCGCCCCAGTACACATCCTGGTCGGGTGCCCAGGTGTCGACGCGGCCACCGGCAAAACCAAAGGTGCGAAAGCCCATGGTTTCCAGTGCGACGTTGCCGCACAGGATCATCAGATCGCCCCAGGAGAGTTGGTTGCCGTATTTTTGCTTGATGGGCCACAGCAGGCGGCGCGACTTGTCGATATTAACGTTGTCCGGCCAGCTGTTGAGCGGTGCAAAGCGCTGCTGCGCGCGGCCTGCGCCGCCCCGGCCATCCTGCACGCGGTAGGTGCCAGCGGCATGCCAGGCCATGCGGATGAACTGCGGACCATAGTGGCCAAAGTCGGCGGGCCACCAGTCCTGCGAGTCGGTCATGACGGCGCGCAGGTCGCGCTTGACGGCTTCGTAATCGAGCTTCTTGAATTCGTCGGCGTAGTTGAAGTCTGCGCCCAGTGGGTTGTTGTCAGGATGGTGCTGGCTGAGCAGGTCCACACGCAGCTGGTTGGGCCACCAGCTTTGGCTGGTCGTCCCATTGCCTTGGGCAGCCGTCTCGCTGTTGCGTGCAGTAGCGCTGTGAAAGGGGCACTTGGATTCTGTGGTCATGTGGGGTTCTCCGGTTCAAGCTGACGGGACGCCAGATACCGCGCGGGTATCCGAAAGAAGGAAATTCCGATGAATACACCGGTTTCCATGGTTTTTTATTATGAACGCCTTGGGTCTGCCCAGCACGCTTGCGCCGATTGAATATCCGCAACGCGGTGATTGAGAAAAATCACACACACCGCAGTCGCGCGGCGCGGACGGGCGCAAGAGAAGGCAGACAGGGGCCATTACAGCATTGCTTCCCAAGCCATGGCCGTCAGACAATGCCTACAAGCGTTCGCGCCGATCAGGCGGCATGCGCGGGCAGACGCCCGCGCCGTCAGTGCTCAGCCGCGCACATCCTTGACCAGGGTGCTTTTGCCAAACAGGCTCTGCACCAGGTCCACCACCAGCTCGGCAGTCTGGTTGCGCAGGTCGAGCGCTGGGTTGAGCTCGACGATGTCGATGGAGCCGAGCAGGCCGGTGTCGGCAATCATCTCCATGCACAGCTGCGCTTCGCGGTAGTTGGGGCCACCGCGCACGGTGGTGCCGGTGCCGGGGGCAATCTCGGGGTCGAGAAAATCCACATCAAAGCTCAGGTGCAGATGGGTCTGGCTCGGGTCACCGCCGGCCAGCGGCGCCAGTGCGCGCAGCATGGTTTCGCGCATGCCCAGCTCATCGATGGCGCGCATGTCGAACACATCGATGTTGTGGGTCTTGATCAAATGCTTTTCCTGCGCATCCACGCTGCGCAGCCCGATCTGGCACAGCGACTGCGGGCCCAGCGCCGGTGCAAAACCGGCCAGGTGGGTGAGTTCGCGCGGGCCCAGGCCCGAGAGGCAGGCCACCGGAATGCCATGGATATTGCCCGAGGGAGAAGTCTCGGGCGTGTTGAAGTCCGCATGGGCATCGAGCCAGAGCACAAAGAGGCGTTTGCCAGTGTCGCGGCAGTGGCGCGCCACGGCGCTGATCGAGCCGACCGCCAGGCTGTGGTCGCCGCCCAGCATCAAGGGCATGCGGCCTGCGGCCAACTGCCCGTGCACAGCATCATGCACCGCCTGGTTCCAGGCAACGGCTTCGGCAAAGTTGCGCAGATCGCCATGCCCGGCATCGCGCGGCTTGCGCTGGTTGGCCGGGCCCGCCAGGTTGCCCAGGTCGCGCACCTCGCAACCCAGCTCCGTCAAGGCCGGCCCGAGCTGCGCCACGCGCAAGGCATC
>NZ_KE148532.1:31025-79301 GCF_000410635.1 Comamonas sp. B-9 | reverse complement strand
GGCAGCAGTGCCAGCGGTTGCAACAGCTGGTGCTCACGGGCCAGCGCATGCATATAGCGCAGCGCGGTGTAGTCCTCCAGCGCAAAGCCGACCGAGTCGAACACCGTTATTTCGTCATCGCGCTGGCGGCCCGCTTGCTCGCCGCGCAGTACCTGCCACAGCTCGGTCACGGCAAAGTCCTCGGGCATATGCTGGATCTCGCCTTCGATACGGCTTTGCGGCGCAAATTCAACGAAGACCTTGGCGTCGGGCAGGATCGCGGCATCGAGCTCGGTCTTGCCGGGGCAGTCGCCCCCCACCGCATTCAGGTGCATGCCGGGCTGCACCATCGCACGGCTGACGATGGTCGCATTGGCCTTGTCGGCCGTGACCGTGGTGACGATGTCGGCCCCTTGCACCGCCTCGGCCGCGCTCTTGCAGCGCTGCAGCTGCACGCCGGGGATTTGCGTCCTGAGGTTGTGGATGAGCTTGTCGGTGGCGGCAGGGTCAATGTCAAACAGGCGCAGGCACTGGATGCCCAGCAGGCCCACAAAGGCCAGCGCCTGGAATTCGCTCTGCGAGCCATTGCCGATCAGCGCCATGGTTCGGCTGCTGCGCCGCGCCAGCAGCTTGGCGGCCATTACCGAGGTGGCGGCAGTGCGCAAGGCGGTCGTCAAAGTCAGTTCGCTGAGCAAAATGGGCGCGCCGGTGTCGGCCCGCATCAGCGCGCCAAAGGCCATGATCGACGGAATGCCCAGCTGCGGATTCTTGGGGTGGCCGTTGACATACTTGAACGCGAAGTGGCTGGCATCGGCCACCGGCATCAGCTCCATGACGCCGTCTGGGGTGTGCTGGGCCAGGCGCGCTGTCTTGTCAAAATCCTGCCAGCGCGAGAAATCCTGCTCCAGCGCGCTGACCAAGCCGCGCAGCAGTTCGATCAGCCCCACGCGCTGCACCAGCGCGGCAGCGGCATCGGTGCTGAGAAAGTCAACTTGGCCTGGGTGGGTTGTCATGGTGATGGCTCCTGGTTTGTCGTTATCGCTGCCCGCTGCGCAAGCCCCAAGGCGGTGCCGCAGCGTCTGCAACCAGTGTCTGTCCAAGTGGCCATAAAGCAAAGTGCGAAAAATGGTAGAAAATGACAGGATTTAGAGCAATTAGTCAGGCCTCATTGTGCATATCGATAATATTGACCAAGCCTTGATCAGCCTGCTGCGCCAGAATTCGCGCGAGAGCGTGGCCACCTTGGCGGGCAAGCTGGGGGTGTCGCGCGGCACCGTCACCAACCGCATGGACCGCCTGGAGCGAGACGGCCTGATCGTGGGCTACAGCGTGCGCCTGCGCCCCGATGTGCAGCCCGACGTGCTGCGCGCCTGGATGAGCATCGAGATCACCGGCAATGACACGCGGCGCGTGATGGCGTCCTTGCTCGGCGAGCCCGGCGTGGCGGCGCTGCACAGCACCAATGGCCGCTGGGATCTGCTCGCCGAGCTGCAGGTGGCCAGCCTGGAGGCGCTGTCCCAGGTGCTCGAACGCATTCGGCTGATCAAGGGCATCAGCAACAGCGAGACCAGCATCCACCTAGAGAGTTTTCGGGTGTCCTGAGCGATCCTCTGTTCAGGGCTTGTCGCTCAGCAAAAATGCCAGCGCCTGCTGCAGTTGCTGCTGAGCGTCTTCAGTGATGAGTGCGTCATGGGCCAGCACCAGGCGCTGCACCGGCCAGGCGCAGATGCGGGTAGCGGCCGCGCTGGCAGCGACCCGGTCGCGGATTGCGAAGCGCAGCGCGCGCGGCATGGCCAGGCGGCTGCGCGTGCCATTGAGGCTGTTGAACAGGCGCGCCGACAGCGACAGATCCTGCGGGTAGTACTGCAGCACATCGGTCACGATCAGGCTGGCGCTGGGCTGGTGCAGCCAGACGCATTCATTCAGGATGGGCAGGCCCGCAAACGCCTGCATCTGCAAAGCGGGCTGCCAGGCTGCGGGCAATGCCTGGTCCAGGCTGTGCAGCTGGGGAAGGTCGGGACGTTTGGCCGCCAGGCCCGGCGCCCCCCACAGCGCTGCGTGCGGGTAATGCGCCTGCCATGCACCGGCAAACAGGTGGTGCATGCGGTTGGGCGCAACGATCCAGCGCACATCGCCCAGTGCATCCAAGGCTGCGCGCAGCGTGGGCGTGGGCGCAATGGGCGAATGCAGCCACAGCGCGCCACCGGGCAGGCGCACAACGGTCATGCGCGTGCGTACCGGCAGGCCGTGCACGCTGATCTGTTGGGTGGCGCTCCAGAGGTCGTCGGTGATCCGTTCAAGCATGGTGGGCCTGGTTGCAGTGGAGGGGAATGCCTTGGATTTTCATTGTGAATCCGGGCGCGCAGGTGCAGAAAATCTGGCAATGGTCAACAATGGCAGCCATCTTTTGAGGAATCGTACATGCACTATGACGTGGTGATTGTGGGCGGCGGTGCAGGTGGACTGGAACTGGCCGCACAACTGGGGCGCAAACTGGGCGCGCGCGAAGGGCGCGAGCGCGTCTTGCTGGTGGACAAGATGCCTTTCCACATCTGGAAGCCCACCTTGCACGAAGTGGCGGCTGGCACGCTCGATGCGCACCAGGAAGGCCTGTCCTACACCGTGCTGGCGCGCCGCAACCATTTCAGTTTTGCGATGGGCGAATGCATGGGGCTCGATGCCGCCAAGCAAAGCATTGTGCTGGCACCGGTGATCAACGACGCAGGCAAGCAGGTGGTGCCCGAGCGCGTCATCAGTTACCAGCATTTGGTGCTGGCGATGGGCAGCGGCTCCAATTCTTTTGGCACCCCGGGTATCGAACATGCCTATTTGCTCGAGAGCGTGCGTGATGCGCAGCGCTTCCATGCCGACTGGCTCGGTGCCTGTGCCCATGCCTCCTATGCCGAGCCGCGTTCACTGGGCGTTGCCATTGTGGGCGCCGGTGCCACCGGCGTGGAGCTGTCGGCCGAGTTGATCGAGGCGCACCAGATGCTGCTCGAGAGCCTGTCGGACAGCCAGCGCTTTAGGCTCGATATCAGCCTGATAGAAGGCGGCGAGCGGATTCTGGGCGGGCTGCCGCCCCGTATCTCGGAGCAGGCCCGTGTGGCGCTGGAGCGCAAGGGCGTGCGGGTAATGACCGGCACGCGCGTGCAGTCGCTGGCGCAGGGCCAGGTGATCACCTCCAACGGCGAGGTGCCGGCCGATCTGATCGTCTGGGCCGCGGGCATCAAGGCAGCCGACAGCAATGCCCGCCTGGGGCTGGAGGTCAACCGTATCAACCAGTTTGTCGTCGATGACCCCCTGCGCACCAGTGCCAGCCGCATCTATGCGATGGGTGACTGCGCCGCTGCCACCTGGACCGAAGGCAAGACCGTGCCGGCCCGTGCGCAGGCGGCGCACCAGCAGGGCAGCTATTTGTGCAAGCTGCTGTTTGCAGCGCTCAAGGAGCGCTCGTTCAACGAAGTGTTTGTCTACCAGGACTTTGGCTCGCTGGTCTCGCTGGGCGACAACAAGGGCGTGGGCAATCTGATGGGCGGGCTCTCGGGCAAGAACTTCTTTGTGCAGGGCCTCATTGCCAAGTGGATGTATATGTCCCTGCACCTGATGCACCACCGCGCCATATTGGGCACCGGCAAGACGGCGGTGCTGGCGTTGGCCCGTTTGCTGCAGCAACGCGTATCGGGCCGCATGAAGCTGCACTGATGCGCAACTGCCTGGCAGGTCCAGGCAGTTTTTTGCGTGGCGTTCAGATATCGTCCGGCCCCAGGACGATATCGAGCGAGCTGCCGCCAGCCAGCAGCTTTTGCACCAGCTCGGCCGATGAATCGGCGCCGTATTTGCGCATCAGCCGGGTGCGGTAGATTTCGACCGTGCGGTGGCTGATACCCAGGCCCCGGCCAATCTCCTTGCTGGTCATGCCTTCGAGCAGATGGGCGGCCACCTCGCGTTCGCGGGCAGTGAGCTCGGCACGCACCGGGCGCAGCGCGCTCAGGTCCTCAAAGCTCCAGACGCCGCCTTCATGCGGGTCCTCGCGGTTGAAGGCGCGGCCCATCACATGGCACCAGAACATCTCGCCATTGGCGCGCTTCATGATGCGGTTGTCCGAGTACAGGCCGTGCGCGCCCATGATGGGGGCGATGCGCCGGCCCAGGCGCTCGAACTCGTCGGCACTGGGGTAGAGGATCTGGAAGGACTGGCCCATCATCAGCTCGCGCGAGGTGCGGAACATGTCGCAGACCTGCTCATTGCAGTCGATCATGACCCGCCGGTGGGACACCACCAGGCCCACAGGCGCCATTTCGAAGGCTTGTCGGTAGTCGAGTGGTGTCACTGCCATGGCAAAAATTGTCCCCTTTACGAAATACTACGTATCCTAATACGTAGTATGCTTGATTGGCGAAACAAGCCCTTCTTATCAGGAGACAAGTGTGAATAAGATCTACCCCAGTGCTGCGGACGCGCTCAAAGGCGTGGTGGCAGACAAGCAGTTAATGGCCGTGGGCGGCTTTGGCCTTTGCGGGATTCCCGAGGCCTTGATCGAAGCGCTGCGCGACAGCGGTGTGAAGGACCTGACGGTGGCATCGAACAATGCCGGTGTGGACGGTTTTGGCCTGGGCAAGCTGCTGGAGACGCGCCAGATCAAGAAGATGATCGCGTCCTATGTGGGCGAGAACAAGGAGTTCGAGCGCCAGTACCTGGCCGGCGAGCTGGAGCTGGAGTTCACCCCCCAGGGCACCCTGGCCGAGAAGATGCGCGCTGGCGGCGCCGGCATCCCCGCCTTCTTCACCAAGACCGGTGTGGGCACGCAAGTGGCCGAGGGCAAGGAGCTGCGCGAGTTTGATGGCGAGACCTATGTGATGGAGCGCTCCATCGTCGCGGACGTATCGCTGGTCAAGGCCTGGCGCGCGGACAAGAGCGGCAACCTGCAGTTCCGCCTGACGGCACGCAACTTCAACCCGGCAGCAGCGACCTGCGGCAAAGTCTGCATCGTCGAGGTCGAGGAGATTGTTGAAGTCGGTGCCCTGAAGCCCGACGAGATCCATCTGCCGGGCATCTATGTGCACCGCTTGGTGCTCAACGCCACTCCCGAGAAGCGCATCGAAAAGCGCACCATTACCGAAAAGCACTAAGGAGCCAGTCATGCCTTGGACCCAAGACCAAATGGCCGCACGTGCGGCGCAAGAGCTGGAAGACGGCTTCTATGTGAACCTCGGTATCGGCATTCCTACCTTGGTGGCCAACCACACCGGTGACAAGGAAGTGTGGCTGCAATCGGAAAACGGCATGCTGGGCATCGGCCCCTTCCCAACGGAAGAAGCCATCGACGCCGACCTGATCAATGCCGGCAAGCAGACGGTGACGACGATTGCCGGCTCGTCCATCTTTAGCTCGGACCAGTCCTTTGCGATGATCCGTGGCGGCAAGATCAACCTGTCCATCCTGGGCGCCATGCAGGTGTCTGAAAAGGGTGACCTGGCCAACTGGATGATTCCAGGCAAGATGGTCAAGGGCATGGGCGGCGCGATGGACCTGGTCGCCGGCGTCAAGCGCGTCATCGTGCTGATGGAACACGTAGCCAAGAAGAAGGACGGCACCACCGACCTGAAGATCCTGAAGGACTGCACCCTGCCGCTGACCGGCGTGGGCGTGGTGGACCGCATCATCACCGACCTGGGTGTGTTCGATGTGGTGCCCGAAGGCCTGAAGGTGGTCGAGCTGGCTCCCGAAGTCAGCTTTGACGATGTGCAGTCCAAGACCGGCGTCAGCCTGATCCAGTAAGCGCAGCCGCCCAGCCCTTGCGGGCTGGCGCAGCACGAGCGGGCCCGCCCATCGACCGATGGCGGGCTTTTTTCATGGGCGGGCAGCGGCTGTCGCTTTCCCCATTGCCGGTCCAGAGCGCAGACGACATACTGCGCACATCTCTGCAAAGAATCTTCAGCCCCATGAACGCTCCCTTCGCGCCTGCCGATCTCTCCCACCCTTTGTTTATCCGCCCCGATGTGCTGCGCATGCGCGAAGACATGGCGCTGGCCTTGCGGGCCTCTGCGCACTTTGGCCTGGGGGAGGGCGTGTGCAACCATTTCAGCATGGCGCTGCCCGATGGCCAGCATTTTCTGCTGAACCCGCGCGGCCTGATGTGGAGCGAGATCCATGCGGATGATGTGGTGATGGTCGATGCCCAGGGCAGCGTGGTCGCTGGCGGCCATGTGGTTGAGCCGACCGCAATGTTCATCCATGCTGCCGTGCACCGCATTGCACGCAAGACCTGTGTGCTGCACACCCACATGCCCTATGCCACCGCCTTGACCCTGACCACGCAGCGCGCGCTGGACACCACCCTGAGCCAGAACGCCATGCGCTTCCATGGCCGCCTGGCCATCGATGCGCAGTACAACGGCTTTGCACTGGACGACAGCGAAGGCGCGCGCATTGCGCAGGCCATGCAGGGCGCGGACATCAGCTTTTTGGGCAACCACGGCATCATCGTCTGCGGCGAGCGCATGGACTATGCCTTTGACGACCTCTACTACCTGGAACGCGCCTGCCAGGCCCAGGTGCTGGCGCAATCGACCGGTGTGCCACTCGCGCCCTGCGATCCGTCGCTGGCCGCACGTGTGGCCGAACAGGCCAATGGCGAGCGCCTGCAGTCGACGCTGTTCTTTGAGGCGCTGCGCCGCCAGATCCCCTGATATTCCCTGCATATTTCTCTTGAGATTCGCGCCGCTTGCCATCCGACAGGAAGTGCGCGTATGTTGAAAATCCAATATACAGGAATTAATTTCTGTTAAAGTGGATGAATGACGGTTGACGAATTGCTCTCTGCCAAGGTGCGTGCCCTGCGCAAACAGCGCGGCCACACCTTGGAGGTGCTGGCGCAGCGCAGCGGTGTCAGCCGGTCGATGATTTCTTTGATCGAGCGCGGGCAGACCAGCGCCACCGCCGCAGTGCTGGGCAAGCTGGCCCAGGCCTTGCAGGTGCCGCTGGCAGCACTCTTTGCCGATGAGCGCCAGGCGCAGGCGCCGCAGCCCTTGGCGCGCGCAGCTGCCCAGCCGCGCTGGCGCGACCCTGCGATCGGCTATGAGCGCCGGCAGCTGAGCCCGGTGGGGTTTCCTGCGCCGTTTGAGATGGTGGAGGTGGTGTTCCCGCCCGGCCAGCGCGTGGCCTTTGACAATGGCCTGCGCAGCCAGCCCTTGCACCAGCAGCTGTGGCTGCTGCAAGGCGAGCTGCAGCTGAGCCTGGGCATGCAAAGCTGGCATTTGCAGGCGGGAGACTGCCTGGCCATGGTGCTCGACCAAACCCTGGTATTTAGCAACCCCAGCCCCGAGCCCGCCCGCTATTTGCTGGCGCTGGCGGCGCTGGGCGATAGCCTGCCGGCCTTGCCTGTGGTTTTTCCTGGAGAGATGGATGACTGAGAGACACTGGGTGCGCTGCACCCACGACCGGCATGCGCCGGCAATTTTGGCGATTCTGAACGACGCCATCGTCAACAGCACGGCGCTGTATGACTACCAGCCCCGCAATGCGGGCAATATGCGTAGCTGGTTTGACGCCAAGCTCAAGGGCGGCTACCCGGTGATTGGTGTTGAGGATGCCGCCGGCGAGCTGTTGGGCTTTGCCAGCTATGGCGCCTTCCGCGCCTATCCGGCCTACAAGTACACGATGGAGCATTCAGTCTATGTACGCGCCGACCAGCGCGGCCAGGGCCTGGGCCTGCAGCTGATGGAGGCCATCATCGACGAGGCGCGCAAGCAGGATGTGCATGCACTGGTGGGCGCGATCGATGCGGACAACGCCGGCTCGATCGCCTTGCATGAGCGGCTGGGTTTCAAGTCCGTCGGCCTGATGCCCCAGGTGGGCTTTAAATTTGGGCGTTGGCTGGACCTCGCCTTGTACCAATTGCTGCTGCAAACACCGGCGAATCCGGTAGACGGCTGAGGCTGCTGGGCGCGCACTGCTGGCCGTGCGCCACTCGCCGCGCGCCACTGGCCGTGCACCACTAGCCGTGCGCCACCCACAGCAGCCCACGCGGCCATGGGATAATCACTTTTTTCGCGCAGCGCAGGCCCGGCGCTGGTCAATCGACCGCACCGGCTTGCGATGGCTGTATCGAGGCTCGATCACTCTGCGCAGTGGCCGCGCAACCTCTGGGTTGCCCGCGGCACTTGCCCTGATCCTTGGACTGGCACATCGCTGCCAGCATCTGCCTTATGTCCCATCGCCAGCCTGTTCGCATCAGCGACATCCACAAGTTCGACACCATTGTCGACGCCCGCTCCCCTGCCGAATTCGCGCTGGACCGCATTCCTGGAGCGATCAACTGCCCGGTGCTCAGCAACGAAGAACGCGCCCAGATCGGCACCATCTACAAGCAAGTCAGTCCGTTTGAGGCCAAGCGCCTGGGCGCTGCCTATGTGAGCGCCAATCTGGCCCGCCACCTGCACGATACCTTCCACGACCGGCCCGCGAACTGGAAGCCGCTGGTCTATTGCTGGCGCGGTGGCCTGCGCAGCGGATCGATGGTGACCTGGCTGCGCCTGGTGGGCTGGGATGCGCAGCAGCTGGCCGGCGGCTACAAGGGCTTTCGTGGCCATGTGATCGAGCGGTTGGAGTCACTGGTGCCGCGCCTGCGCCTGCAGGTGCTCTGCGGCGCTACCGGCAGCGCCAAGACCCGGGTGCTGCATGCGCTGGCCGAGCAGGGCGCGCAGGTGATTGACCTGGAAGGCTATGCCAGCCACAAGGGCTCGCTGCTGGGCCAGCTGCCTGGCGTGGAGCAGCCGAGCCAGAAGCACTTTGAGACCTTGCTGGCCACGCAGATCGGCCAGTTCGATCTGGAGCGCCCGGTGTTTATCGAAGGCGAAAGCGCCAAGATTGGCCGCATTTCCGTGCCGATGGCCCTGGTCGAGCATATGCGCCAAGCGCCGGTCATTGAGGTGCAGGCATCCGCACAAGCCCGCCTGGCCTATTTGCTGCGCGACTATGCCTACCTGGGTGCCGATGCCGGTGTGCTGGCCACCAAGCTCGGTTACCTCAAGGAGCTGCAAGGCAAGGAAGTCGTGGGTCGCTGGCAAGGCTGGGCAGCGCAAGGCGAGCTCGCGCCGCTGTTTGCCGAGTTGATGGACCTGCACTACGACCCGCATTACGAGCGCAGCCAGGCGCGCAATTTTGCCCGCTGGGCCGCGCGCCAGAGCCTGCAGACCGATGACCTGTCGGATGCGCGCATTGGCGAGTTGGCCGCGCAGATCCGGCAGCTGGCTGTTTAGGCCTGCGGCTTTAGAACGTTGGCAGCCCCAGCCGCTGGCCCAGTGGCGAAAACAGCAGGCACAGCGCCACCAGGTTGAGCAGCACCGTCAGCCAGAACACCTGCAGAAAATCCCGCTTGCTGGATTTGTGGCGCAGCCAGCGCTGGGCCAGCAAGGCGCCCGGCCAGCCGCCCAGCAAACCCAGCAGCCACAAGTGCTTCTCCGGGGTGCGCCAATGCCCTTGCTGCGCGGCAGCCTTGTCCCAGGCATACCAGGCAAAGGTGACCAGCGAAGCCAGCAGATACCAGCCTGCAGCGCGCCAGGTGGAGCCAAAGCTCAGGCCCAGTAGAAGCAGCAGAGCGGCCAATGCGGGGATGAACAGCAGGGCTGCGCCGCCGGATGGGCCTGATCTGGCGGTGCTGGCAGCCTGGCGCTGAGGGCGCGTCGCTGCGGCCCGTGGGCGAGTGGCATGTGGTGACTGCGATGCTGATGCACCCGGTGTGCTGGCGCCCAGCACGCGGGCGCGGCTGGCCCGGGGTTTGTCGCCTGCGGGCTTGTCCAGCACATAGCTCAGCCGCTGGCGGGCTTGGGGCCGGGCGGCAGGGTTTTGGAAGGCGGAGATATGCACAAACACCTGGGGGCCGCCGCCATCGGGGGCGATAAAGCCAAAGCCGCGCTCATCGTTCCAGGATTGCAGGGTGCCTTCAAGCAGCATAGGCCTCCAGCTGCGCAGCGGCTTCTTCCCATTGGTTCTCGCTGAAAACGGCAACACCCGCCTGGCGCAGCAGGCTGCAGGCCAGGCCTTCGCCGGGCACGGTGCGGCCGGCAAACTGCCCGTCATAGACCTGGCTGGAGCCGCAGGTCGGGCTGAACTCCTTGAGCACCGCCACGCGGATGCCATGGCGCTTCACCAGTTGCAGCGCCAGGTGCGCGCCATGGACAAAGGCGTCGGTCACATCGTTGCCCGCGCTGTCGCGCACCTGGGCGGCATGGCGCAACACCGCGATGCTGGTGCCGCCAACGATTTCGGCGGGCAAGCGGGGCGTGGGCAGGCCAGCCGCCATCTCGGGGCAGAGGCTCACCACCTGCTGCTGCGCCAGCCAGCGGTCAAGCACCGCATGCTGCGCCCATTTGTGGCTGCCGTCATAGCGCACGGGCTGACCGAGCAGGCAGCCGCTGACCAGCACCTTGGGGAGCGCGCGCCTCAGCATGCCAGCAGCTCCACCTGCTGGGCCTGCGCGCTGGCCTCGCAGCGCAGGCTGCTGCCGCTCAGCTGCAATTGCAGACCATTGGCAAATTGCAGCTGCAGGCTGAGCGCCTCTGCCTGGTAATCGCTGGGCACTGGCAGCGTGCTGAGCCGTTGCTGGCCCAACTGCAGCCAGCCGCCGGCCAGCAAGCCAAAGGCTTGCGTTTCGTGTGCGAGTGTGGGCGGGCAGGGGGTCAGCACCAGGCGTAGGCCATTGCTGTAGCGGCGCTGGGTCTCGCTCCCTTGGCGCTCGCTGATCAGCGCGGCTGAGAATTCGATGCTGCAGCCTTCCGCAGTGGGGTGGATGCGGCTGATTTCGGAGTCGGCAAATTCAAACTGGCGAGGCATTTGGCGATTGTCGCAGACCCAGGCTGCGATCATGCAGCCCCGGATGGCGCCACGCAATCAGCCAGCCAGGGCATCGCTGATGCGGTCCAGATCTGCCGCTGTGGCGGCAGCTGCGCGCACTCTTCCACGCAGCCCAGGCGGATGACCACGAACTCCGGGTTCTGTGCGGCGCAGCCATACAGCGGCGTTGCGTAAACCGGGCAGAAGACCTGGTCGCGGCGCTGGCCGCTTTGCGCGGTCTTGGTATAGGTCTGTACGGCGCCTTGCAGCGAGAAATCGGTGATCGCGGCTTTGGCAATCGCCCGCATCGGTGCGCCCGAGAGCACCTGGCAGTCGCTGCAATGGTATACGCTGACCCAGGGATCCTCTGCAAAACTCCCTGCCGTGGTCTGAACGCAGGCTCGGGCGATCCGCTGCGTTGTCTTCCTTGCCAATAGCTCGCTCTTGGCTGCAAAAGACGCCTTGCGGCTCATCGCGATCCGCGCCCATCCCGCTTGGCGAGGGTTTTGCAGAGCATCCCTGGCTGGGGTCGATCAAGGCGGTAAAGCGAACCGCCTGGCAATGGCATGTGCCGTGGATGAGCATGGGCAGGACCTGGAAGGAAGTGGGCGAGGGGAGCTGTCGCTGTACTGCATCACAGCTCCCCCGTGTGCGCCTGGGTGGCATGAGTCTTGCATAACTGTCAACAAGCGAAAGCGGGCGCTGAGCAGGCAGGCCTGTAGGAATATCTTTACAGTCTTTGGCGTAGTAACTATGGTTGCATATAGAAACAACCAAGGGTTCTGTGTGAAAGCTTGATGAATTGCGGAAAATCAATAAAAACAATTGGTTATGGAGTAGTTAAGCCAAAGCTCATGCATAATTTCACAAAATTCCACGGGAAAACCCCGGTAATTTGGGGAATAACTGGTTTGGATTTTGTTACATATTTATGAATTGTCTTCAAAATAAACCGTGCTAAAGTCGCCCGCTATGTCACCGAAATGGATTTGCACCCTCATCGTCGCCGCGTCTGTCAGCGCACATGCCGCCCCCGAGAGCGAACACAAGCCATCCGATCTGGATTTGCTGCTGGGCATTGGCCAAAGCAGTCTGTCCAAGCTCGATTCGGTGCATCACCAGGTCAAGGACCAGGCCAATGTGCTGATCAGCAATGCGCTGAGCCTCATTGGTGTGCCTTACCGCCGTGGCGGTAACAGCGCAGAGACGGGTTTTGACTGCAGTGGTCTGGTACGCGCTGTGTATGCGGAGAGCTGGGGCAAGATCCTGCCGCGCCGCGCAGAAGAGCAGGCGGCTGCGACCGACAAGATTGAAAAAGCGGAGCTCAAGCCCGGTGATCTGGTGTTCTTCAACACCATGCGCCGGGCTTTCAGCCATGTGGGGATCTATATGGGGGATGGCAAGTTCATCCACTCACCCCGCACCGGCAAGACCGTTCGGGTCGAGAGCATGGATATTGCCTACTGGGAAAAGCGCTTTGACGGCGCCCGCCGTGTGGAGCTGAGCGACGAGGCGCGCACCAAGCTGATGCAGCAGGTCAACCTCGATGGTGCGGAAGCGCAGGACCTGATCGGCCGCGTGATGTCCAAGGCCAATATGCGCGTGAACTGAGCGCCAAGTCATCTGCAGCAGGCGCTGCAAACGAACCAAGCTTCCTTCGGGAAGCTTTTTTGTGGCCTGCGCGGTGCGGTTGGCTGGTCTGCGTCGTGGGGGGGAGGGCCTCAGTCCTGCACCCCTCTATATATAGAAACGGCACGGAGTAGGGGCGTAAAAAAGGCTGCCTCTGGGGCAGCCTGGGTGGGCGACTGGCTGGAGGGGGCTCCAGCGCAGGCTTACTTGACCATCTGCAAGATTTCGCGGAAGTCTTCGTGCTCGCAACTGCGCAGCCATTCGAAGATGACCATCTCGGTGGTGACCAGCTCGGCGCCGGCGCCGGCCAGGCGGTCAAAGGCGGCATCGCGGTTGCGCTCGGTGCGGCTGCTGCAGGCATCGGTGACCACGCAGACATCGAACTCGTCTTCGAGCAGCTCCAGCGCGGTTTGCAGCAGGCAGACATGGGCCTCGCAGCCGGCAATGATGATGCTGTTGCGCTCAGGCGCGGCTTGCTGGGGCTTTTGCAGGTGCTTGGGCAGGCTGCGGGCATTGCCGCCCTGGGGTTTGGCAGGAGGGCGCAGCCATTCGTTCAGGCCCTCTGGCACGGCGCTGAAGAACATCTTGGCCAAGGTCTTGTTGCACAGGCCGCGCAGCTGCGCAGCATTGGGGCCGAGCTTGCTGGGGTTTTGCTCGGTGCCGAACACGGGCACCTGCAGCTGCTGGGCTACCTGGGCCAGGAGGGTGGCGTTCTTCAACACCTGCGCGCCATCAAAAATGGCGGGCATCAGTTTTTCCTGGTAGTCAACCAGCACCAGCTGGGATTCTTCAAAATCTATAAGCATGCGGCATTTTACCTGTGGCGGCGAGCGGCTGCTGTGGCGGCGTGGCGCAGGCGTGGGAGGGGAGGGAGAAATGCACTGGCGCGCGGCGCAGCACCGAGCCAGCCTGGCGCAGATTTAGCGCTTGTCCTGGTCCAGCGCAGGCGCATAGACCACCGGCAGCACAATCCCCGCTTCATGCGCCACGCGCACGCAGTCGCGCAGGTGCTGCTCGCCCAGGTAGCGCAAGGTGGCGTAGCCCAGGGCGGCCGATACCGCCTGGCCGGCAATCGGCACATATTTGCTGGCCTGCTGCACCGTCAGGCGCATGCCCAGCGCCTTGGCGCCGCGCATGATCACATCCTTGGTGATCAGCTTGCCCACCAGCACGCCGCCGAGCATGTTGACGGTGTTTTGCACCTTGGCGCGCTTGGCAGGGGTCAGGCGGGCAATCTGCTCGTCGCTCAGGCCAAAGTAATTGCTGATTTGCGGAATCAGCCGCGACAGCAAGGCGGCATCCACCGCCATGTCGAGCCCGGGCACCGGCGTGGCGCTGGCCAGAGCGGCCATCAGGGCTTTGCGGTGCAGCAGCTTTTGGGACTGCTCAACCGCCTCCAGCAGCGCAGGGTTGCCGGTCTGGGCGGCCAGTTGCAGTGCGGAGAGGGGGCGGGGCTTGCGTCCAAGTTTCATGGGGGTCAGGAAGTGAGGTCAAAAGCGGAAAAAAACCTGCGGCAGCGGGTGACCCCGGCTGGCGCAGGCTGCCGGGTGCTTAGCGCTTGCGGACCAGGCCGTAGAGCACCAGCAAGATGATGGCGCCGACGATGGAGGCGATCCATCCTGCTGCCTGGCCTTCCTGGTACCAGCCCATCGCCACGCCGGCGTAGGTGGCCAGCAGCGAGCCGGCAATGCCCAGCAGGATGGTCATGATCCAGCCCATCTTGTCGTCCCCGGGCTTGATGGCGCGTGCAATGAGGCCAACAATCAGGCCGATGAAAATGGTTCCAATGATGGACATGCTTGGTTCTCCGTTGAGCTGTGAACGCCAGTGCCTCGGGTTGAGGCGGCCCTGGCCAATACGCCCTGAAGCGTACCAAGGCACTTTAAGGCTGTTTGTAGGAGAAGGCTTCAAATCCTGCGGCTTTACGTCATAAACAACGGTGAACTGGCGCTGTCATGCGTATGAAAAAAGCAGCCGGTGCCGTTGCCGGCGCGGGCTGCTTTTGGCCGGACCTGGCCGGGCCGGGCCGCGAAGGGCCCAGTCCGGAAGGCGGTCAGAGAATTAAGCGACGACCTTGGCGATCGATGCGCAGACGTGCTCGATGTTCTTGCTGTTGAGCGCAGCCACGCACATGCGGCCGGTGTCCGTGCCGTACACGCCGAACTCGGAGCGCAGGCGCACCATCTGGTCCTTGCTCAGACCCGAGTACGAGAACATGCCGATCTGGGTGGTGATGAAGCCCATGTCTTGCTTCACGCCAGCGGCCTTGAGGCCGTCCACCAGCTTCTGGCGCATTTCCTTGATGCGCACGCGCATCTCGCCCAGTTCCTTTTCCCACAGCGCGCGCAGCTCGGGGTTGTTCAGCACGGCGGCTACCACGGCACCACCGTGGGTTGGTGGGTTGGAGTAGTTGGTGCGGATGACGACCTTGAGCTGGCTCAGCACGCGGCTGGCTTCTTCCTTGTCGGTGGCAACCACGGACAGCGCGCCCACGCGCTCACCGTAGAGCGAGAAGCTCTTGGAGAACGAGGTGGACACAAAAATGTTCAGGCCCGCAGCGATGAACTTGCCGATCACGGCGCCGTCTTCGGCGATGCCGTGGCCAAAGCCTTGGTAGGCCATGTCCAGGAAGGCGACCAGGTTCTTGGCCTTGACGACTTCGATGACCTTGTCCCACTGGGCGGCGCTGATGTCGTAGCCGGTGGGGTTGTGGCAGCAGGCGTGCAGCACCACCACGGTGCCAGCGGCGGCTGCGTTCAGGTCGGCGATCATGCCGTCGAAATCGATGGCGCGGTTGGCCGCGTCGTAGTAGCGGTAGCTGGCCACTTCAAAACCGGCGTTCTGGAAGATCGCGCGGTGGTTTTCCCAGCTGGGGTCCGAGATCAGCACCTTGGCTTGGGGGTTCAGGCGCTTGAGGAAGTCCGCACCAATCTTCAGGCCGCCCGTGCCGCCCACGGCTTGCACGGTGGCCACGCGGCCGGAAGCCACGACTTCGGAATCCGCGCCGAACACCAGGGCCTTGACGGCGTTGTCATAGGCAGCGATACCGTCGATAGGCAGGTAGCCACGGGGCGTGGGCTTGTCCATCATGGCTTTCTCTGCGGCCTGCACGCACTGCAGCAGCGGCAGCTTGCCGTTGTCGTCGAAATACACACCCACGCCCAGGTTCACTTTTTGCGGGTTGGTGTCGGCGGCATACTGCTCATTGAGACCCAGGATGGGGTCGCGTGGGGCCATTTCGACGGAAGAGAAAAGAGACATGTGTAGTCCTTGGTAGGTAGAAATCTGGCTTTGTACCCCCAAATGCCAAACAAGAGGCCATCGCCTCCACCGCAATTTTGCAGTACGCTTTGGGGTTAACCCCGTATTCTAGCGACGCCCGCTCGCGCGTGGCATACCCGACCTATGCACGAAGTCACTCCAGAGGCACCCCGTGAGGGGGAATTCATCCAATATCCGGGCTCGCCCTTCACCTTGTTCCAGCCGTATCCGCCTGCGGGCGACCAGCCGGCGGCCATCGATGCGCTGGTGGAAGGCATTGATGACGGTGAGGCCTTTCAGACCTTGCTGGGCGTCACGGGCTCGGGCAAGACCTTCACGATGGCCAATGTGATCGCGCGCACCGGGCGCCCGGCCATCGTGTTTGCGCCCAACAAGACGCTGGCCGCGCAGCTGTACAGCGAGTTCCGCGAGTTCTTTCCGAAGAACGCGGTGGAGTACTTCGTCAGCTACTACGACTACTACCAGCCCGAGGCCTATGTACCCCAGCGCGACCTGTTCATCGAAAAGGACAGCGCCATCAACGAGCACATCGAGCAGATGCGGCTGTCGGCCACCAAGAGCGTGCTCGAGCGCCGCGACACCATCGTCGTGGCCACCGTCTCGGCCATCTACGGCATCGGCTCGCCCGAGTCCTATACCAAGATGCGTTTCATCCTGCGTGTGGGCGATGAGCTGAGCCAGCGCGATGCGATTGGCCAGCTGGTGCGCATGCAGTACAAGCGCAATGATGCAGATTTCTCGCGCGGTACCTTCCGCGTGCGGGGCGACACCATCGATGTGTTTCCGTCCGAGCACAGCGAGATGGCGGTGCGTATCGAGCTGTTTGACGACGAGGTCGAGAGCCTGCAGCTGTTTGACCCGCTCACCGGCCGCGTGCGCCAGAAAGTGCCGCGCTTCACCATCTACCCCAGCAGCCACTATGTGACCCCGCGCGACCAGGTGCTGGTGGCCGTCGAGACCATCAAGGAAGAGCTGGCGCTGCGCCTGAAGCACCTGGTGGGAGAGGGCAAGCTGGTGGAAGCCCAGCGCCTGGAGCAGCGCACCCGGTTCGACCTGGAGATGCTGACCGAGGTGGGGCACTGCAAGGGTATTGAGAACTACAGCCGCCACCTCTCGGGCGCGGCGCCGGGCGATCCGCCGCCGACGATGACGGACTACATGCCCAAGGACGCGCTGATGTTTCTCGACGAGAGCCACCAGATGATCGGCCAGCTCAATGCCATGTACAACGGCGACAAGGCGCGCAAGACCACCCTGGTCGAGTATGGCTTTCGCCTGCCCAGCGCCTTGGACAACCGCCCGCTCAAGTTTGGCGAGTTCGAGCAGCGCATGCGCCAGGTGGTGTTTGTCTCGGCCACACCGGCCGAGTACGAGAAGACCCATGCGGGCAAGATCGTCGAGCAGGTGGTGCGGCCCACCGGCCTGGTCGATCCCGAGGTGGAAGTGCGCCCTGCGACCCACCAGGTCGACGATGTGCTGCAGGAAATCCATGCCCGGGTGAAGGTGCAGGAGCGGGTGCTGATTACCACGCTGACCAAGCGCATGGCCGAGCAGCTGACCGAGTACCTGACCGACAACGGCGTGAAGGTGCGCTACCTGCACTCCGATGTGGAGACCGTCGAGCGCGTCGAGATCATCCGCGATCTGCGCCTGGGCACCTTTGATGTGCTGGTGGGCATCAACCTGCTGCGCGAAGGCCTCGATATCCCCGAGGTCTCGCTGGTGGCCATCCTGGACGCCGACAAGGAAGGCTTTCTGCGTGCCGAGCGCAGCCTGATCCAGACCATTGGCCGTGCGGCACGGAACATGAATGGCAAGGCGATTTTGTATGCCGATCGCATCACCGACTCGATGCGCAAGGCGATGGACGAGACCAGCCGCCGCCGCGAGAAGCAGATGGCCTTCAATGCGGAGCATGGCATCGTGCCGCGCAGCATTGTCAAGCAAGTGCGTGATTTGATCGATGGCGTCTACAGCACCAAGGCCAGCGACGACATGGACCGCGCCCAGCAGGTGGCGATGAGCCGCGCCCAGGTCGAGGACATGTCCGAGAAAGAGATTGCCAAGGAAATCAAGCGCCTGGAAAAGCAGATGCTGGAGGCGGCGCGCAACCTCGAATTCGAGGCCGCAGCCCAGGCGCGCGACCAATTAACCATCTTGAAACAAAGGGCTTTTGGCGGGGCCGCTCCAGAGGCAGGGAATACCCGCAGCCTCTAGCGATGTCAGTTTCTGTAAGTAATCTTTGCTTACCCGAGCGAATTCAGGGGGCATTGTGCTATACTGACACAAATTACTCAACAACAAGAAAAAAGCCTATCGATGAATGGGACCTACCCTGCATGCAGGGTGGAGCGACAGGCTACGACGATGTCATTGCGGGTGGCTTGCTTGCATTGGGCGTCTATGGTTATCAAGCCTGACCTCTAAGGAACGATTATGCGTCTCACCACCAAAGGCCGATTTGCAGTGACTGCAATGATTGATCTGGCTTTGCGCCAGAACAATGGCCCGGTAACTTTGGCTGCGATCAGCCAGCGTCAGCAGATCTCGCTGTCGTATCTGGAGCAGCTGTTTGGCAAGCTGCGCCGCCATGAACTGGTGGAGTCCACCCGCGGCCCCGGTGGCGGCTACACCCTGGCCCGCAAGGCCGCTGAGATCACAGTTGCCGACATCATTGTCTCGGTAGATGAACCTATTGACGCCACGCAGTGTGGCGGCAAGGAAAACTGTATGGGTGAGGCCGGTCGCTGCATGACGCACGAACTCTGGGCATCGCTGAACCAGCGCATGGTGGAGTTTCTCGATTCTGTCACCTTGCAAAAGCTGGTCGATGACCAACTGGCCAAGGGCATCCAGATCGAAGACAAGCCCATCGTGCGCCGCGCTATCTCGACCACGCCGGTTGTCAAGCCCATCCGTGTCACCGCACCGAACTCGGTGTTTGCACTGGGCAATGTGTTTGCCAAATCCTGATTGTTGATGCGGCGCTGGTCGCCGCATCCCCCGGTGCTCTTCGCAGTGCCGGGAGGCCTTGTTACGCCCTGAACCGGGTGCGGCAAGTTCATTCGATGATTGCGTTTTGAGTTTTTGCGGGTGCCCACCAGCACGCGCCAGTAGAGCCAGATATGGACACGACCCCACACTTCCCTATTTACCTTGATTACGGCGCCACCACGCCCGTGGACCCCCGCGTGGTTGAAGCGATGATTCCCTGGTTGTCCGAGAACTACGGCAACCCTGCATCGCGCAGCCATGCCTGGGGCTGGACGGCGGAAGAGGCGGTTGAAAAGGCCCGTGCGCAAGTCGCCGCGCTGATCAATGCCGATCCGCGTGAAATCGTCTGGACCAGCGGTGCCACCGAGTCGGACAACCTGGCGCTCAAGGGCGCTGCGCAGTTCTACAAGGGCAAGGGCAAGCACCTGATCACCGTCAAGACCGAGCACAAGGCCGTGCTGGACACGATGCGTGCGCTGGAGCGTGAAGGCTTCGAGGTCACCTACCTGGACGTCAAGGAAGACGGTCTGCTGGATCTGGACGTGTTCAAGGCGGCCATCCGCCCCGACACCATCCTGGTCAGCGTCATGTTCGTGAACAACGAAACCGGCGTGATCCAGGACATCGACACCATCGGGAACATCTGCCGCGAAAAGGGCATCATTTTCCACGTCGATGCGGCCCAAGCCACCGGCAAGGTCGAGATCGATGTGACCGCGCTGAAGGTCGACCTGATGAGCCTGGCCTCGCACAAGACCTATGGTCCCAAGGGCATTGGCGCGCTGTACGTGCGCCGCAAGCCCCGTGTGCGCATCGAAGCGCAGATGCACGGCGGTGGCCATGAGCGCGGCATGCGTTCGGGCACCCTGGCGACGCACCAGATCGTCGGTATGGGCGAGGCTTTCCGCATCGCCAAGGAAGACATGGCCAAGGACTACGCCCATGCGAAGGCGCTGCAGCAGCGCATGCTCGACGGTCTGATGGACATTGAACAAGTGTTCGTCAACGGTGACCTGAACCACCGCGTGCCGCACAACCTGAACATCAGCTTCAACTTCGTCGAAGGCGAATCGCTGATCATGGGCATCAAGGGCCTGGCCGTGTCCTCGGGTTCGGCCTGCACCTCCGCCAGCCTGGAGCCCAGCTATGTGCTGCGCGCGCTGGGCCGCAGCGATGAGCTCGCCCACAGCAGCCTGCGCATGACGTTTGGCCGCTTCACGACGAATGAAGACATCGACTACGCCGTGGCATCGATCCGTGAAAACGTGACCAAGCTGCGCGAGTTGAGCCCCCTGTGGGAAATGTACAAAGACGGTGTTGATCTGAGCACCATCCAGTGGGCTGCCCACTAAAGCCGGCGCAGCCGCTAACTGTAAAGAGGTACCAAGATGGCATATTCCGACAAAGTGATTGATCATTACGAGAACCCCCGCAACGTGGGCTCGTTCGACAAGGGTGATGAATCGGTGGGCACCGGCATGGTCGGCGCTCCAGCTTGTGGCGACGTGATGAAGCTGCAGATCAAGGTCAATGCCGACACCGGCGTGATCGAAGACGCACGCTTCAAGACCTACGGCTGCGGCTCGGCAATTGCCTCGTCGTCGCTGGTGACCGAATGGGTCAAGGGCAAGACCCTGGACGAAGCCGCCGCGCTGAAGAACGCGCAGATCGCTGAAGAGCTGGCGTTGCCACCGGTGAAGATCCACTGCTCGATCCTGGCTGAAGACGCGATCAAGGCGGCGGTCAACGACTACAAGGCCAAGCACACTGCCAAGGCGGAGGCTTAAAACGCCATGGCTGTCACGCTTTCTGAATCGGCTGCGCGCCACATCAACCGCTACCTGTCGCGTCGCGGCCATGGCGTGGGTGTGCGCCTGGGCGTGAAGACCACCGGCTGCTCGGGCCTGGCCTACAAGCTCGAGTATGTGGACGAGGCAGCGCCTGAGGACGTGGTGTTCGAAGACCATGGCGTCAAGGTGCTGGTCGATCCCAAAAGCATGGCCTACATCGACGGCACCGAGCTGGACTTTGTGCGCGAAGGCCTCAATGAGGGCTTCAAGTTCCACAACCCTAATGAGCGTGATCGCTGCGGTTGTGGCGAGAGCTTCAGAATCTGAGGCCTCGGGGTCAGGCGCCCGGTTGGCCTTCATGGGCTGACCCGGCCTTGTTTGTCGGCATCGCTGATGCCAAAACTGCAAACCGCCTGTGCTTTTGCCAGGCGGTTTTTTCATGATGAATCTGCAATCCAACGATTTTGAACTGTTCGCCGTGCCGCTGCAGTTTGCGCAAGATGCCCAGCAATTGGCTGAGCGCTGGAAGGCCTTGCAAAAGCAGGCCCATCCGGACCGCTTTGCGTCGCAAGGGGCTGCCGCCCAGCGCGTGGCCATGCAGTGGTCGGTGCGCATCAATGAGGCCTACCAGCGCTTGAAGGACCCGCTCAAGCGCGCTGCCTACCTGTGCGAGATGCATGACGCGCCCATCCGCGCCGAGGACAACACCGCCATGCCCACCGCTTTTCTGATGGAGCAGATGGAGTGGCGCGAGGCGCTGGAAGACGCGCAGAGCCAGACCGACGTTGATGCGTTGGATGACCAGGTCGCCAGCGCGCGCCGCACGATGCTGGCGCGCTGCCAGCAGCTGCTGGATGTGGAGCGCGACTATGCGCAAGCGGCCCAGCAGGTGAGAGCCCTCATGTTTGTTGCGCGATTTAGCGGCGACATCGACCGCCGCCGCGAGCAACTGGGACAATAGGCTTTTGACCAAGGTAGGGCGGCCCACCAGGCCGCACAGCATGCCTTGGCGACACCCCCATTGAGACCGCTGCCTCCGTGCGCCCGCGCGGGCCGCAGGCAAGAGAACACAAGATAGATCGCATCCATGGCACTGCTCCAAATTTCAGAACCTGGCCAATCTCCTGATCCGCACCAGCGCCGTATTGCGGTGGGCATTGATCTGGGCACTACGCACTCGCTGGTCGCTGCCGTGCGCAACGGGGTGGCCGAATGCCTGCCGGATGATGAAGGCCGGGTGCTGCTGCCATCGGTGGTGCACTACCACGCCAATGGCAAGCGCGATATCGGCTATGCGGCGCTCGCCCAGCCCGGCGTGGATTCCGCCAACACCATTGCCTCGGCCAAGCGCCTGATGGGCCGCAACCTGGACGATATCCATGCGCCCGAGCAGCTGGCCTATGCACTGGTGCAGCCCGAGGGCAGTGGCATGGTGGCCATCGAGACCGTAGCCGGTCTCAAGACCCCGGTGGAGATCAGCGCCGAGATTCTGGCCACCTTGCGCTACCGCGCAGAAGACACCTTCGACAACGACCTGTACGGCGCGGTGATCACCGTGCCCGCCTACTTTGACGATGCACAGCGCCAGGCCACCAAGGATGCGGCCCAGCTCGCCGGCATCAAGTTGCTGCGCCTGATCAACGAGCCCACTGCTGCAGCGATTGCCTATGGCCTCGATAATGCGTCCGAAGGCATTTACGCCGTTTACGACCTGGGCGGCGGCACCTTTGATATTTCCGTGCTGCGCCTGACGCGCGGTGTGTTTGAAGTCATCGCCACCGGCGGTGACTCGGCGCTGGGCGGTGACGACTATGACGCCGCACTGGGCCAGTGGGTGCTGGAGAAAACCGGCGGCACGGTGCAGAGCGCGCAGGACAAGGCGGTATTGCGCCTGGCCGCCAAGGCCGCCAAAGAGGCGCTGACCGACGCCGACCAGGTGACGTTCTCCGCGCAGCTGTCGGGCCAGGATATTGCGCTGTCGCTGAGTCGGGCCGATTTTGATGCGGCCACGCAGGCCTTGACGGCCCGCACCCTGACGGCCGTGCGCCGCGCGCTGGCCGATGCCCAGCTGGCCAAGGACGAGGTGCAAGGCGTGGTGATGGTGGGCGGCTCGACGCGCATGCCCCAGGTGCAGACTGCAGTCGGCAACTTCTTTGGCAAGCCCCCACTGACCAACCTGAACCCCGACGAGGTCGTGGCCCTGGGTGCGGCCATCCAGGCCAACCAGCTCGCCGGCAACGACACCAATGGCGACCTGCTGCTGCTCGATGTGATCCCGCTGTCGCTGGGCATCGAGACCATGGGCGGCCTGGTCGAGCGCATTGTCAGCCGCAACGAAACCATTCCGACCGCACGCGGCCAGGACTTCACCACCTACAAGGACGGCCAGACGGCCTTGGCCATCCATGTGGTGCAGGGCGAGCGCGATCTGGTGGCTGATTGCCGCAGCCTGGCGCGCTTTGAGCTGCGCGGCATCCCGCCGATGGCCGCGGGCGCTGCACGCATCCGCGTGTCCTTCACCATCGATGCCGATGGCCTGCTGAGCGTGGGCGCGCAAGAGCTGGTGAGCGGGGTGGAGGCGCATATCGATGTGAAGCCCTCGTACGGCCTCTCGGACGACCAGATTGCCCATATGCTGCGCGACAGCTTCAGCACCGCCCAGGCCGATATGCAGGCCCGTGCGCTGGTCGAAGCGCGCGTGGATGGCGACCGCCTGCTGATTGCCACCCAAAGCGCACTCGATGCCGATGGCGACCTGCTGACTGACGCCGAGCGTAGCCAGGTCGACGCGCTGATGGACCAGCTGCGCCGGGCCCTGTCCAGCAGCGAGAGTGCCGCCGAGATCGAGGCCCGCACCGATGCGCTGGCCAAGGGCACCGAGGCCTTTGCCGCCGAGCGCATGAACCGTGGCATCCGCCAGGCCCTGGCCGGCAAGAACGTGCAATCCATTTAACCGACTACAGCAAGAAGAACCACATTCCCATGCCTATCATCAAAATCCTGCCCCATGCCGAATACTGTCCCCAAGGCGCCGAGATCAAGGCGCCCACCGGAACGTCGATCTGCGAGGCGCTGCTGGACAATGGCATCAACATCGAACACGCCTGCGACATGAGCCGGGCCTGCACCACCTGCCACGTGATCGTGCGCCAGGGTTTCGACTCCATGGACCCTTCCGAGGAGGAAGAGGACGATCTGCTCGACCGCGCCTGGGGTCTGGAGCCGCAGTCGCGCCTGTCCTGCCAGGCCATTTTGGCGCGCGAGGATGTGACCGTGGAGATCCCCAAGTACTCGATCAACCACGCCAAGGAAAACCACTGAGCGTGGGCTGGGCCGGGCGCGCGGGCGCGAGCGGCTTTTACAATCGGTGTTTTGAGTCGAGGAAGCTGTAGATGTCGCGCCAAATTGTTCTGGATACGGAAACCACGGGTCTGTCAGTCGTCGATGGTGACCGTGTCATTGAGCTCGGCTGTGTCGAGCTGCTCAACCGCAAGCTCACTGGCAATAACCTGCACCTCTACTTCAATGCCGACCGGGAAAGCCATGAGGACGCGCTGCGCGTGCACGGCATCACCAGCGAGTTTCTGGCCGACAAGCCGCGTTTCCACGAGAAAGCCGAAGAGATCCGGGCTTACCTCGAAGGCGCCGAGCTGATCATCCACAATGCGCCATTCGACATGGGCTTCCTGAACAAGGAGTTCGAACGGGTGGGCATGCCGCCCCTGGTCAGCATGGTGAGCGGTGTGCTGGATTCGCTCTTGATGGCGCGCGACATGTTCCCGGGCAAGCGCAACTCGCTCGACGCGCTATGCGACCGCCTGGAAGTGGACAATTCCGGCCGCGACCTGCACGGCGCTTTGCTCGATGCCGAGCTGCTCGCTGACGTCTACATCAACATGACGCGTGGGCAGGAACAGCTGCTCTCGTCTGAGAGCATGGCATCGAACAACAAGTCCAACGCGGCCATGGTGGTCAAGAAAGTGGATTTTGCGCAGTTCGATCTGCCCGTGATCCTGCCGTCGGAGGCGGAGCTGGCCGCCCACGACGAGGTGCTGACGCAGCTGGACAAATCCAGCGGCGGCAAAACTATTTGGAGAAAATTGGCCTAATTCTCACAGCCAGCAAACATTTGCTGTCATAATAGAGGGCTTGACGGCGAGAGATTTTGGGTGATTAGCTCAGCGGTAGAGCACTGCCTTCACACGGCAGGGGTCACATGTTCGATCCATGTATCACCCACCAATTCATCGTCGTTGCGGTATGTCCCTTGGGGCATGCTTGGGGTGATTAGCTCAGCGGTAGAGCACTGCCTTCACACGGCAGGGGTCACATGTTCGATCCATGTATCACCCACCACAATTTAGATTCGGTAGGCCTCTTTGGGGCGTGCCTGGGGTGATTAGCTCAGCGGTAGAGCACTGCCTTCACACGGCAGGGGTCACATGTTCGATCCATGTATCACCCACCAAACAACAAACCTCTTGAATGTTCTGTTCAAGAGGTTTTTTGTTTTTTGCGCGCTTGTGCATGCGCTGCGCAGGCTGCAGCGCAGTCCACCACGCCGTTCATGTATCGGGCCTGTCGCTGCCAGGTAAATCCCGCCCCGGTGCTGCACCGCTGGGCCACAAAGGCCTAGGATGGCAGGTCTTGGGACTACCACGGTACCGCTATGACCGCTCGCACACTCGCTTTTGGTGTTGGCCTGGCCGCCTTGCTCGCTGGCAGTGGCTGGGCAGCTTCAAGCCCGCCATCCACCCCAGCATTGGCGCCACAGACCTGTACCGAACAGGCTTCAGACGCCTGTTACCAAGGCTTTGCGCTGCCAGGCCAGGCCGGGCGCATGCATTTCTATGCCTCGCAAGCGCCGCAAGCGCCGCAAGCCGAAAATGCCGATGGATCTGGCGGGCCGCAAACGGCGCTCTTGATCATGCATGGGCACCCGCGCGATGCCAACCGCAGCTTCAATGCCGCGCTGGATGCCGCACGCAGGGCAGGGCGCTTGGACGAGACCCTGGTCATTGCGCCGCTCTACCAGGTGGCCAGCGACAAGGCCGAGCGCTGCCGCACCAAGGGCACGCCTGCGCCGGAGCCGGGTGATGCGCTGTGGACCTGCGGCAGCTGGCTGGCCGGGCAAAACTCCCAGGCCGGTGCTGGCAGGACCCCGATCAACGCGATTGCTGCGCTCGATGCCTTGGTCGCCCATATCCACCAGCGCTGGCCCAGCGTGCACCACATCACGTTGGCGGGCTTTTCTGCCGGTGGGCAGATGCTCCAGCGCAGCATCGGCTTTGCCCAGCCGGCGCCTGCCGGAGTATCGCTGCGCTATGTGGTGGCTGACCCCGGCACCTGGCTGTATTTCGATCCGCTGCGCCCGCAGCCCCAGCGCGCGGGCCGCGACGTGGACTGGGCCGCCTGCAGCGATGGCGGTTGCGACTACCGCATGCAACTGCCTGAAGTGGCATCCTGCCCGGGCTACCACGACTGGAAATACGGCACGCAGGCGCTGCCGTCCAGCCTGGGGCCCACCGCTGCGCAGGCGCGCGAGCGCTACCGCCAGGCGGATATTCACTATCTGGAAGGCGCCCTCGACAACCATGCCGGCAAGGGCACGAGCTATGGCGCGCTCGATAAATCCTGCGCCGCCATGCTGCAAGGGCCGTTTCGCCGCCAGCGGGGAGAGGGCTATGCCGCCTATGTGGCCCAGGTGCTGCAGCCAGCGCGCCCGCAGCCGCTGTCCACCGTGCCGGGCTGCGCCCATGATGTCGCCTGCGTGCTGCCCTCTGATGCAGCACGGCCGGCCTTGTTTGGCAGCCTGCCTTGATGGCGCGCTGTGCGGCCCTGCCCAGGCGCGTGGAGCGCTTTAGCGTGCGGATGAGGGGGCGGACTGGGTCGCAGGCAACGCGCCGGGAGCTGCGGCGGCGGGCGCCGTGCTGGTCAGCATGCTGCGGTCCAGCACCTCGATATCGTTCAGCGCCAAGGTGCCGGCCGCCTGCTTGAGCTTGAGCTGGCCGAGCAAGGTGTTGTAGCGGGCAAGGGCCAGGTCGCGCTTGGTCTGGTAGAGCTGGCTTTGGGCGTTGAGCACATCGATATTGATGCGCACGCCCACCTGGTAGCCGGTCAGGTTGGCATCGAGCGCGAGCTGGCTCGATGCCTCGGCCGCTTCCAGTGCCTTGACCTGGCTGGCGTTGGACTGCAGGCCAAAGAAGGCGCTGCGCACGTTCTGCGCTACGGTGCGGCGGGCATTGTCCAGGTCGGCCTCGGCCTTGCTCTCCAGTGCCAGCGTTTCCTTGACCCGGTTCTGCACGGAAAATCCGGCAAACAGCGGCACATTGAGCACCACACCCACGGTCGCCTGGTTGGCGTTGTAGCCATGGGTGGGCATGGTGATGCTGCCCTTGGGGTAGAGCTGGCGGCCCACGGTGGCCTGCAGGTCCACGGTGGGCAGGTGGCCGGTTTCGGCCTTCTTGGTGTCCAGCCGGGCATGGTTGGTAGCCAGCTGGGCAATGCGGATCTGGGGTTGCTCGCTCTGGGCCTGGTCCACCCACATCAGCACATTGTCGGGCGTGGTCGCCGGCAGCAGCACCGGCTGCTTCAGTGGCCAGGGCTGGTTGCCGGGTGTGCCCACGGCGTTGTCCAGCGCAAGGCGTTTGACGGTCAGGTCATTCTCGGCGGCGATCTCCTGCGCGCGCACCAGGTCAAAACGGGCCTCGGCTTCGCGCGAATCGGTGATGGTGGCCGTGCCCACATCAAAGTTGCGCTTGGCAGCGGCCAGCTGCTCTTTGACGGCAGCCTTTTGGGCCTGCACAAACACCATGCTGTCCTGCGCGGCCAGCACATCAAAGTAGGCCTGGGCCACCCGCACCAGCAAATCCTGGCTCGCGGCATCGAGCTGCAGCCGGGCGATATCGCCGCCCAATTTGCCTTGTTCCAGCGCAATGCGGTTGGCCGGGCGGTAGAGCGGCTGGCTGGCCGTGATGCCGATCTGGTGGTCGGGGCCGTTCAGGCGCAGCTCGGGGTTGTTGATGGCCGTGTGGCTGTACTGCGACTGCGCCTGCAGGCCCACCTGGGGCAGCAAACCGGCGCGTGCCTGCTCGCCCCGGGAAATGGCCGCATCCAGGTTGGCGCGGGCCGATTGCCACTGCGCGTCATAGCCGCTGGCCTGCTCCACCATCTGCATCAGGCTCTGGGCCTGGGCCGGCCACTGGGCCAGGCCCAGCAGCAGCGCAGCAGCTGCGGCGCAGGTTGTTCTCAGACGAGGCAGGGCAGGGGCTTGGCGCATGGTGCAGTAGGGGGTGGTACAAGGGGAGGCGCGGCCAGGGCAGAGGCCCGATGCCGCGCCGCAAACGGCGCGGGCCGCAGGTCAGTAGCGCGGCACCGAGGGGTCGCGCTCAGCCGTCCAGAGGTCGATGCCGCCGGTCAGGTTGCTGATCTGGCTGTAGCCCTGGCGCTCCAGGAACACGGCAACCTGCATGCTGCGCATGCCGTGGTGGCAGAGGCAGGCGATGGGGCGGTCTTCATCGAGCAGGTTGAGCGACGCGGGAATCTGCTGCATCGGGATATTCAGCAGCTCAAAACCTTCGGGCTTGACCGAGGCAGTCTGCAGCTCCCAGGGCTCGCGCACATCCAGCACCAGGGGGTTCTGGTCAGCGTGCTGGGCCAGCCATTCATTGAGTTGCGCGGGGCGGATTTGCTCCATACATCACTTTCTGCAGCGCAGCCGGCCCCCAGGCCGCCGCGCTGCGGGGGTCATCAGAACTTGAAGCGGGGTGCCTCGGCAAAGCCCTTGAGGCGGGCCACCACGGTGTCCCAAGGCTGGCTGATCGTCAGCTTGCCTTGCGTGCGGGTGTAGACGGTGGTGCGCATCATCGGCTCGGTGCCCACAAAAGCGATCAGACGGCCGCCTTCCTTGAGCTTGTCGAGCAGTGCCGCTGGCACTTCGTAGACCGAGCCGCTCAGCACGATCACGTCATAGCTGCCGCCGATGGCCTGGGCGTTGGAGCCGTCTTCCAGCACCACATCGACATTCTTGATCTGGGCGCGGTGCAGGTTGGCGCGGGCCAGCTCGACCAGCGCAGGCTCGATCTCCAGCGAGGTGACCTGCTTGGCCAGGCGCGACATGAGCGCAGCCATATAGCCCGAGCCGGTGCCGATTTCCAGCACGTTTTCATGGGCTTGCAGCTTCAGATCCTGCAGCACGCGTGCTTCGACGCGGGGAGGCAGCATGCAGTGGCCATTGGCTACGGCTTCTTCGCCGTCATCGCCCAGCAGTGGCAGCTGGATGTCCATGAACGCCATGTCCTGCAGGCCATCGGGAACAAATTCTTCACGGCGCAGCGTGCCGATCAGCGCCAGCACCTGTTCGTCGCCCAGGCTCCAGGGGCGAACCTGCTGCTCGACCATGTTGTAGCGTGCTGCGCGGTATTTATCATCCGTGCTGGGGGACATGTTCAGTGGCAAACTCATTGCAGACTCCGGTTGGCTTGTTGGGGGTGGGGCAAGAAAAAACCCCTTATTTTAGGCCGCTTAGGGTTCCATAGCGGGACGCCGCCACTTTTGGGCGGCCCATTTCGCAAAATCATCGAGGTAGCAGTACACCACGGGCACCACCACCAGGGTCAACAGCGACGAGGTGATCACCCCGCCGATCACCGCCTGGCCCAGTGGCGCGCGCTGCTCAGCCCCTTCGCTCATCGCAAAGGCCAGCGGCACCATGCCAAACACCATGGCCAGGGTGGTCATCAAGATGGGGCGCAGCCGCACCTGGGCGGCCAGCAGCAGTGCCTGCTCACGGGGCAGGCCGGGCACCATCTGGCCGTCTTCGCCAGGCTGGGGTTGGCGGGCGCGTATCGCAAAGTCCACCAGCAAGATGGCATTCTTGGTGACCAGGCCCATCAGCAAGATGACGCCGATGATGGAGAACATCGACAAGGTGGTGCCAAACATCATCAAAGTGAGCACGACGCCAATGAGGGTCAGTGGCAGCGAGGTCATCAGCGCCAGCGGCTGCAAGAAGCTGCGGAACTGGCTGGCCAGAATCATGTAGATAAAGATCACCGCCAAGGCCAGTGCCGACAGCGCGTAGCCAAAGGACTCCTGCATGTTCTTGGTGCTGCCGGCAAATTCATAGCGGTAGCCGGGCGGGAAGGTGGTCTGCGCCAGCACCGCGCGGATATCGGCGGCCACTTCGCCGGCGCTGCGCTGGTTGGCGTTGGCATTGAAGGCGACTTCGCGGTTCATCGCCCGGCGGTTGATGCGGTTGGGGCCGGTGGTTTCGGTCAAGGTGGCCAGCTGGCTCAGGCGCACCGTATGGGGCTGGCCATTGGCGCCCATGGCCGTCAGCGGCAGTTGGGCCAGCATCTGCGGGTTTTCGCGCGCCTCGGGCGCCAGGCGCACCCGCACGTCATAGGTCTGGTTGTCGCCCGCGCGCCAGTTGCCCACCGTGTCGCCTTCGACCAGGGTGCGCAGCGCTGTCGCCACCTGGCCCATCGGCAGGCCCAGGTCGGATGCGGCATCGCGGTTGAACTGCAGCTGCACGATGGGCTCGCGCTCCAGCACGCTGCTGTCGAGGTCCACCAAGCCGGGGATATGCTGCAGGCGCTCGCTCACCTGGCGTGCCAGACGTTCGAGCTCCTGCAGATCCGGGCCTTGCAGCGAGAACTCCACCTGCTTTTGGCCGCCCACCGCTTCGAGCAGGCCCACGTGCGTCACCTGGATGCCGGCGATCCGGTTGAGCTCCGCGCGCAGGCTGGCCGATATCTGCTGCACATCCTGGCTGCGTTGGCTGCGGTCCACCAGGCGCACATACATGCTGGCGTAGTTCTTGCCGTTGGCATTGCCGGTGTTGATCGTGGTCAGCGTGTAGCGCACGGCCGGGTTGCGGCGCACCACGTCCTCGACCTGGCGGGCGCGCGCCTCGGTCGCCTCCACCGAAGCGCCCACGGGCACGTTAAAGCGGATCTGGGTCTCGGAAAAATCGGCGCGCGGCACAAACTCGGTGCCCAGCAGCGGCAGCAGCAGCAGGCTGAGGATAAAGATCGCCAGCGCCACCAGCAGGCTGGTCAAGCGGTGGCGCAGCGCCCAGGCCAGCAGGCGCTGGTAGCCGGCGCTCAGCTGCTCGGTGGCGGCCTCAAAGCCAGCCAGCGCCCGGTCGAGCGCCCGTGCAAGCCCGTTGCGTGCGGGCTTGCCGCCCTTGTGCACGCTGGGGTCATGCCAGACGCTGGAGAGCATCGGGTCCAAGGTAAAGCTGACAAACATCGACAGCAGCACGGCGACCACAATGGTCAGGCCAAACTCATGGAAGAACTTGCCGATGATGCCGCCCATAAAACCAATGGGCAGAAACACCGCGACGATCGACAAGGTGGTGGCCAGCACGGCCAGGCCAATCTCCTGCGTGCCTTCCAGCGCCGCGCGGTAGGCCGATTTGCCCATCTGCAGGTGGCGCACGATGTTCTCCCGCACGACGATGGCGTCATCGATCAGCAGGCCCACGCACAGCGACAAGGCCATCAGGGTCACCATATTGATGGTGAAACCAAAGGCATACATGAAAAAGAAGGTGCCGATGATGGAGATCGGCAGGGTCAGGCCGGTGATGACCGTCGAGCGCCAGGAGTGCAGGAACAGAAACACGATCAGCACGGTGAGCACCGCCCCCTCGACCAGGGTCTGGCGCACGTTGTCGACGGCCACGCGGATCGGGCGCGAGGCATCGGCAATCGGCTCCAGCCGCAGGCCCGGCGGCAGCTCGGGCGTGATCTCGGCCACTGCGCGGCGCAGGCCGTCCACCACCTCGATGGTGTTTTCCTCCTGCGATTTCTGGATCGACAGCAGCAGGGTGCGCGTGCCGTTGTACAAGGCCAGGTTCTTCAGCTCCTGCGCGCCATCCTGCACGCGCGCTACCTGGTGCAGGTAGATGGGCGCGCCATTGCGGCGGGCCACGATGATCTGGTTGAAGTCCTCGGGCCGCTTCATGCGCGAGTCGATCTGCACCAGCCGGTCCTGCTCGCGCGAGCGCACCGAGCCCAGCGGCAGATCCTGGTTCTCGCGGCGCACGGCATCGGCCACTTCGCTCGCCGAGATGGACAGCGCCTCCATCTGCTGCGGGTTCAGGTAGACATTGATCTCGCGCGGCGTGCCGCCCACCAGGCTCACGGCCCCCACGCCGCGTACATTCTCGAGGCGCTTCTTGAGCACCTGGTCGGCCCAGGAGGTCATCGCAATCGCACTGGGCGGCGTGCCCCGGCTCGGGTCAGGCAGCAGGGCCAGCGACCAGACGGCGGCGTCTGCCGGGTCAAAGCGGATCACGCGCGGGTCTTTGACCTCGTCGCGCAGCAAGGGGCGCACGGCCGCGATCTTCTCGCGCACATCCTCAGCCGCGCGGCGCCCGTCCACATAGATCTGGAACTCCATGATGATGACGGCCGTGCCCTCGTAGCTGCGCGAGGTGAGGGCGCTGATGCCGGCCACGGCGTTGACCGCTTCCTCGATCTTCTTGGTGACTTCGCTCTCGACGATCTCCGGCGCGGCGCCGGGGTAGTCCACCGTGATGACGACCACCGGGAAATCGATATTCGGGAACTGGTCGACCTTGAGGCGCTGCAGTGAGAACAGGCCCAGCACCACCAGCGCGGCCATCATCATCGTGGCCAGCACCGGGTTGTTCAGGCTGAGGCGGGTGAACCACATGGATCAGGACGCGGGCGATGCGGCTTTGGCGGGTGCGGCCTCGGGCGCCAAGCGGACGGGCGTGGCCTCGCGCAGCTGGCCAACCTGGCCGCCGAGAATGCGCTGGCCAGCCTGCAGACCCTGGCGGATGGCCACCCAGGTCTTGCCCTGGAGTTGGCTGCGCGCGCCCAGCACCACGGGCTGGTGCTGTACCCGCAGCGTATCGCCTGGTTCGCCCGATCCGGCGTTTGGGCTCAGCAACTGCACATAGGGCTCGGGCTTGTCGGTGCGCACGGCAGCCAGCGGCACGGCAAGCGTCTGCAGCTCGCCGGTGGCCAGTTGCCCCTGCAGGTACAGCCCCTGGCGCAGCGCCGGTGCGGCAGCGCCTGCGGATAGCGCGGGCTGTGCAATGCGCAAATACACCGTCACACTGCGGCTGTTGGCATCGGCCTGCGGGTTGATGCGCACCACCTCTGCGCTGACGGTCTGGCCGCTGCCATCGACCTGCAACTGCGCCGTCTGGCCCAGGCGCAGCTGCAGCGAATCGGCCGCCGGCATCTGGGCTTGCAGCTCCAGCTCACGCAGGTCGACAATCTCCAGCACGTTGGCGTCCGGCCCGACCTTTTCGCCATTGCTCACCCATTTGCGGGCCACCTGGCCCTGGATGGGGCTGCGCAGCACGGTATCGCTCAGGTTTTTGCGCAGCACATCGGCGGCCGAGCGTGCCGCCTGGTAATTGGCCTGCGCGGCCTGCCATTGCGACTGCGACGACTCCAAGGCCGTGGCCGAGATAAAGCCCTGGTTGGCCAAGGCGCGGTTGTTGTCGTACTGGCGCTGCTGAATATCTTGCTGCGCGCGCGCCGCATCGGCCTGCTGCTGGGCCTGGGTCAGGCGGGCCTGGCTCTCGGTGCTGTCCACCCGCGCGACGACCTGGCCGGCCTGCACCGCGTCGCCCTCGCGCAGTTGCAGCTGCTGCAGCTCGCCGGCAATGCGGGCCTTGATGATGGCGGTGTGCACCGCCTGCACCGTGCCGCTGATGGGCAGGCTCAGCACCAGGGTCTGCGGCGCCACGGTGATCGCGTCGCTGGCAGCCAGCTGGTAGACCGCCTGTGCCTTGGCCTGCTCGGCCTGGGCGAGCGCTTGCTGGCGCTGCTGCTGGGTTTTGAGGCCACGCCACAGCCCGCTGGCGAGCAGGGCGATGACGACGGCAGCGGCCAGCCAGGGCAGTACGCGCTTCATGTTGCGCCACCCCGGGGTTGGCAGCCCAGGCCATGCATCAGTGCATCGGCCTGCATCTGCAAAAAGCGTGGCACATCAAAATCCGGGTTGGGCAGGCAAAAACCGCCGGTGCTTTTGACGCTGGCGCAAAAGATCAGCGGGGCCAGCACCAGGGTCACGCCATAGTCCAGGTCCAGCGGGGCGAGCTCACCGCGCTCCATGCCCCGGCGCAGCACGCGCTCGATCAGCCGGTTGCCGGGCAGCACCACTTCCTGGCGGTAGAAGGCCGCAATCTCGGGAAAGTTATGCGCCTCGGCCATCACCAGGTGCGGCAGGCCGCAGGCCTTGGTCGAGCCGATGCGCTGCCACCAGACCTCGTAGCAGTAGTGGATCAGGGTGGCAGTGTCATGCTGGTAGCTGTCGAGCTCCAGATCCCACTCGGCAAAGCGGCTGCTGAGCACATGGCGCACCACGGCCTGGAACAGCTCTTGTTTGCTCGGAAAATACAAAAACAGCGTGCCCTTGGAGACGCCGGCCTGCCGGGCCACTTCTTCGACCTTGGTGGCCGAATAGCCTTTGCTGACAAACAGGTCCAGCGCCGCATCCAGCAGCTCGCCGGGCCGGGCCTCTTTGCGGCGGCTGCGGCGGGGCGCAGGCGTAGCCAAAGCAGGGGGGGGAGGCGGGGTGGACACGGTGGGCAGCGCAATCTAACAGTTAATGACCAATGGGTTAGTAATGTAGGTGCCTGCCCGCGACAAGTCAAGCACAACGCGGTGATACAAATAGAGAACGCATTGGCATAAGGCTGTCTTTTTCTCTGTTAAAAATGAAGCCAGCCAGCGGCAGTTTTTGCGCGCTTGCCCCTGAATGTTTGGCCCTTTTGTTGCCGGAGTCATGATGTCAAATGAAGCCCAGTCCCCCGTGGAAAAAATCTATCTCGCCGGTGGTTGTTTTTGGTGCACCGAGGCCGTGTTCGGGCGGGTGCGTGGTGTTGTCAAGGTCGTCAGCGGCTATGCCAATGGCCAGATCGCCAATCCCACGTACGAGCAGGTCTGCACGGGCACGACAGGGCATGCCGAATGCGTGGAGCTGAGCTTCGAGCCGCAGGTGCTGCCGCTGGACAAGGTGCTGCACATCTTTTTTGCGACGCATGACCCCACCACCTTGAACCGCCAGGGCAATGATGTGGGCCCGCAGTACCGCAGCGGCATCTACACCACCACGCCCGAGCAGCTGGCCCAGGCCCAGGCCTTTGTCGACAAGCTCAATGCCTCCGGCCAGATGGGCGCGCCGGTGGTGACCGAGGTGGAGCCACTGCAGCATTTCTGGAATGCCGAGGCCTACCACCAGGACTATTTCGACAACAACCCGCGCCAACCCTATTGCACCTATGTGGTGGCGCCCAAGGTCGACAAGCTGGAAACCCGCTTTGCAGACTGGTTGAAGTAGGGCCACCTGGCGGCCGGGCGCGGGCGATGGGCATAATGCAACACAATTGCATCAAAGCCATTGCTCCCAGCCACCGATGTCCGCCCGCACTCCATCCCCCGCCACTGCCGCTTTGAGCGTGCAGTCCCTGCCGCCCGGCATGCGTGCCACGCGCGCCACCAAGGCCTTGCTGGCCCTGGTTGGCAGCCAGCCGGGCATGCAGTGGTCCGTGGCCGAGGTGCAGGCCCGGCTGCAGAAGATGGGCGTCGACGTCAACCGGGTCACCAGCTACCGACTGCTCGACCGCCTGGCCGCTGCCGGCAAGCTGGTCAAAAGTGTGGATGCCGAGCGCCTGACGCGCTATGCGCTGCGCGCCGACGCGCAGGAGCCTCTGCAGGTGCGCTATGAATGCACCGACTGCCATTCGGTGCAAAGCCTGGAGGAGCGTGCCGGCGACGCTGCCACGGCCCAGGTCAACCAGGCGATGGCGCAGTACCTGCAGGTGCTGCAGGAGCAGGGCCTGGCGCCGGAGCAGACCGAGCTGCGCCTGCAGGGCCTGTGCGCCGACTGCAAGCACGACCCCAAAAAATCCTGATCTCAACTCCGCTTGCGGCCAATCAGCCCCGTTGACAGCATGGTGCCGCCAATCACAACGGCGCCGCAGCCCAACATCCAGGCGGTGATGGGTTCTGCCAAAAACCAGTTGCCATAGACCAGCGCAAACACCGGCGCCAAAAAGGTGACCGCAATCGCGCGGCTGGGGCCGGCTGTCTGGATGATGTGGAAATACAGGATATAGGCCACGCTGGTGCACAGCAGCGCCAGGGCCGCGACAGCCAACCACGAGCCCCAGGACGGCGTCTGGCTGGGCCACATCGCAATCGTCGGGATCAGCAGGCAGAGGCTGGCACCGACCATGCTGCCGGTGGCGGTGGCCAAGGGCGGCACGCCCACCAGGTAGCGCTTGGCAAAACTGGCAGCCACGCCATAGCTCAGCGATGCACAGAGGCAGGCGGCGATCGCGGCATAGGCGCTCCAGCTGGCCGCGCCTGCGGTGGCGGGCTTGTCATGCAGCGCGAGCAGGGCCACGCCCGTAAAGCCAATCAACAGGCCGGTGACGCGCAGGCCGGTGATGCGGTCGCCCAGCCAGAGCCAGGCCACCAAGGCACCAAACAAGGGGGCGCAGGCATTGAGCACCGAGGCCATGCCGGTGGGCATATAGACCACGGCATAGGCGAACAGCGAGAAAGGAATGGCCGAATTGATGATGCCCGAGAACAGCACCGGCTTCCAGTGCTGGCGCAGCGCGGGCCATTCGCCGCGCAGCAGCATCAGCGGTAGCAAAAACAGCGCAGCCAGGATGACGCGCAAGCCGGCCGTGGGCACGGCACCAAACTGCGAGGCGCCCAGGCGCATGAACAGAAAGGACGCGCCCCAGAGCACCGCCAGCAGCACAAAGGGGGGTAGCCAGCGGCTGGCGCTCGGCGCAGCCGAGGCAAGGGCGGGGCTAGGGATAGACGCAGCAGCAGAGGAGGGGGTGGGGCGCATAGGATCTCGCAAGGGCAGACAGCATGCTAGCGGGCACCGTGCTTGCCATTGGTGACATTCTTGCGGTGTATTGATGCGCGCCGTGCAAGGAGCCGTGAAAGCGCAGCGTCGGCGCGGCAAACCCGCGTCTGGCTGGGTCCCATTGTGCGTCTGGCAGCGCGGCGCCCTGGTCGCCATATGGACAACTGGCCGGCCATCGCCTCGAGCGTGCCTACAATAGCTGTCTCGCAGCAAAGGCGCGGCTTCTCATGGAGGCCGTTTTTCATGCCTGTTTTGCGCCAACAACAAGGTGAGTTCTGTGCCGATTTCTTCTGCAATCTTCAAAGCCTATGACATCCGCGGCGTTGTGCCGAGCACGCTCAACGAGAGCGTGGCACTGAAGCTGGGCCGGGCCTTTGGCCAGCAGGCGATTGCCGCTGGCGAGCTGGTGGTCGCCGTGGGGCGTGATGGACGCCTGTCAGGCGATGCGCTCAGCCGCGCGCTGATGCAAGGCCTGGTGGAAGCCGGTATCGAGGTCATCGATGTGGGGCGCGTGACCACGCCGATGCTGTACTTTGCCGCCAGCACCTTGTGCCACAGCGGCATCCAGGTGACCGGCAGCCACAACCCCAAGGACTACAACGGCTTCAAAATGGTGCTGGCCGGCCGCGCCATCTATGGCGAAGAGATCCAGAAACTGCGCCAGATCATGGAGAAGGAATGCTGGCGCTTCCAGGGTGGCGGCAAGCTGCGCCAGGCTGATGTGACGGCCGCCTATGTCGAGCGCATCGTCTCGGACATCAAGCTGGCGCGCCCGATGAAGATCGTCGTGGACAGTGGCAACGGCATTGCCGGTGCCACCGCGCCGGGCATCTTCCGCGCGCTGGGCTGCGAGGTGACCGAGCTGTTCTCCGAGGTCGATGGCAACTTCCCCAACCACCATCCCGACCCCAGCAAGCCCGAGAACCTGCGTGACCTGATCGAGGCACTGCAGACCGGTGATGCGGAACTGGGCCTGGCCTTTGATGGCGATGGCGACCGCCTGGGCATCGTGACCAAGGATGGGCAGAATATTTTCCCCGACCGCCAGATGATGCTGTTTGCCCAGGACGTGCTCTCGCGCGTGCCCGGTGGTGAGATTGTCTATGACGTCAAGTGCTCGCAGCGCCTGGCGCCGGCCATTGAGGCAGCCGGCGGCAAACCGGTGATGTACAAGACCGGGCATTCGCTCATCAAGGCGCGCATGCGCGAGACCAATGCGCCCTTGGGCGGCGAGATGAGCGGCCATATCTTCTTCAAGGAGCGCTGGTACGGCTTTGATGACGGTACCTACGCCGGCTGCCGCCTGCTGGAGATTCTGAGCAAGGCCCAGAACCCTTGCGCGCTGCTGCATGCGCTGCCCAGCAGCTACAGCACGCCTGAGCTCAATGTGGAATGCCAGGAGGGCGAGCCGCACAAGCTGAGCGCCCAGCTCCAGGAGATGGCGGCCGATGTGTTCAGCGCGCCGGCCCAGATCAACACCATTGATGGCCTGCGCGTGGACTGGCCCGATGGTTTTGGCCTGATCCGTGCCAGCAACACCACGCCCGTGCTGGTGCTGCGCTTTGAAGGCCATACCCAGGCAGCGCTGCACCGCATCCAGAACGAGATGAAGGCGCTGCTGCTCAAGGTCAAGCCCGATGCCGTCATTGGCAGTGCGTCGCACTAAGGCGCGGCCGCATCCATGGGTCTGAGCCTGACGCTCTACGGCTGGGTCGCAAGGCTTGCCCGCCCGCTGGTGCGGCGCAAGCTGGCGCGCCGCGCGGTGCAGGAGCCCGGCTACGCCCAGATGGTGGAGCAGCGCTTTGGCGATTACGGCGACCTGCCGCGCTACCAGGCCGTGCCTGAGATGCCGCTGGTCTGGATCCATGCGGTATCGCTGGGCGAGACGCGGGCTGCTGCCATCTTGCTGCGCGAGCTGCGGCTGCAGATACCGGCCTTGCGCCTGCTGCTGACCAATGGCACGGCCACGGGCCGTGAAGAGGGGCAAAAGCTGCTGCTGCCCGGCGACATCCAGGTCTGGCAGCCCTGGGATGACCGCGCCAGTGTCAGCGCCTTTTTGCGCCATTTCCGGCCCTCCATCGGCATCCTGATGGAGACGGAGATGTGGCCGGGGCTGGCCGCTGGCTGCCAGCGCGAACATGTACCGCTGGTGCTGGCCAATGCCCGGCTCAATGAGAAATCGCTGCGCGGCGCCCAGCGCCTGGCCTGGCTGGCACGCCCGGCCTACCGCAGCCTGCGCTCGGTGATCGCGCAGACCGAGGCCGATGCCGGCCGGCTGCGCGCCGCTGGCGCCGAGGTGACTGCGGTGCTGGGCAATCTTAAATTCGATGTCGAGCCCGATGCGGCGCAACTGGCCCAGGGCCAGGCCTGGCACCAGGCGGCGGGCAAACCGGTGGTGATGCTGGCCAGCAGCCGTGAGGGCGAAGAGGCCTTGTGGTTAGAGGCGCTGGCGCAGCTGCGCGGCAGCGACCCGCAAGCCGCCGCAAGCGTGCAATGGCTGCTGGTGCCGCGCCACCCGCAGCGTTTTGACGAGATTGTGCAGCTGCTGCAGGGTGCCGGTTTGCAGGTATCGCGGCGCAGCCAGTGGCAGAGCGGGCCCGAGCCCGCCGATGTCTGGCTGGGCGACAGCATGGGCGAGATGCAGCTGTACTACGGCCTGGCCGATGTGGCCTTGCTGGGTGGCAGCTTTGCGCCGCTGGGCGGCCAGAACCTGATTGAGGCGGCCGCTTGCGGCTGCCCGGTCGTCATGGGGCCGCATACCTTCAATTTTGCGCAGGCGGCGGACAGCAGCGTGCAGGCCGGTGCCGGGTTGCGCGTGCCAGGCATGGACGATGGCCTGCAGCAGGCCGTGGCCATTGCCAGTGATACGAGCCGCCACAGCTGCATGCGCCGCGCGGCACTGCAGTTTGCGCAGGCGCACCGGGGCGCAGCGAAGACCACCGCGCAGCTGGTGGCCGCGGTGCTGGAGTCAACAGACGGCTTTGTCAATTCCAGCTTTGAGGCCTCGCTGTTTGACGAGGATTCCGTCTAAACCTTTTTCGGGCTGGCGTTCATGCCTTGGGGCGGGTGGCAAAGGCCAGCACAAAGCTCAGCGCCAGGGTTGGCAAGGCCGATCCCGCTTGCGGCGCCCAGGCGGCCAGGCCGTGGTAGAGCGCGATGCCGCCCAGCCACAGGGCCAGCGGCAGCAGGTGCACGCCGGCCTGCGTGCGGGCGGGCTGGTAACCGCCCCAGGACAGCCGGCCCAAAATCACGCCAAACAGCGGCACAAAGACGGAACTCAGGATCAGCAAAAAGGGCTCGAGGCTGTGCATCGGCAGCACCATGGCGAGCGCCGTGCTGCACACCGCCATCGCAATGCCCCAGCCGCGCACACCCCAGCGCGGCAGCAGGCTGTGGGCCGATACCGCGCCCGAGTAGGCATCGCCATAGGCATTGTCCACTTCGTCCAGCAGCACCAGTGATAGTGCGATCAAACCGCCCTGGGCCAGCAGCAAGGCGGCGACCAGGTCGGTGCTGGGCAGCACCAGAGCCACCAGCACGCCCAGTGCATAGCACCAGATATTGGCAATGCCAAAACCAATCCAGGTGCCGGCCATGGCGCTGCGGCCATTGCGCCCGTAGCGGGCATAGTCGGCCACCAGCGGCAGCCAGGAGATGGGCATGGCCACCACCAGGTCGAGCGCGGGCATCACGCCCATGCCGCCAGCTCCTGGCCGGCTCCACAACGCAGGCAGGCCTTGCTGCAAGGCCATGCCGACAAACTGCCAGCTCAGCCACAGCAGCGACAGCACCACCAGCGGCAGCGCGACGCGTGAGATCAGCTGGCGCACCAGCCGCACCATGGAGCCCGTCATCAGTGCCACCAGCAGGCCACCCCAGAGCAAGGTGGCCAGCCAGGGCCAGTACGCGGCCTGCATGCCACCGGCCTGGCGGCCAATGGCCACGGTCGATTCGCGCATCACCACCAGCTCAAAGGCGCCCCAGCCCAGCAGCTGCACGATATTGAGCAGCACCGGCAGCTTGGCAAAGTGGCGGCCATAGACATGGTGGATCAGCCCGGCGCTGGACAGCCCCGTGTCGCAGCCGATCTTGCCCACCCAGGCGAGCAGTCCCGCCCCCACGACCGAGCCGCCCACAATGGCCATCAGGGCCTCGGGCGTGGACAGCGCTGGCATCAAATAGGCACCCACCTGCATCACCAGCAGGCCCACGCCTAAGCTGAACCACAGCGAGGCCAGATGCCAGCCGTTGAAAACACGCTCCTCTTGAGCGACGGGATGGAGGGCGAAGTTGGAGGCGGAAGAAGCGTTGGCGGTCATGGCCTGTTATTGTTTGAAGTGCTGGTAGTTAGGTTGCAGTGCAAGGCAGTCCGGGCGCCTGCAAGTGCGGCTATTGTGCCCAGCCTTCATGCCCCTAAAGAGATGACTACAATCGCCTGCGAGATGACGATACAGACGGACCCTTCTACCTGGATGCGCGACGGCGTGAGCCCCAGCTGCGTGGTGCTGCCCTCGCGCGGAGAGGGCCTGCTGCTGGACTTTCTGGCCCAGCGCCTGCCGCTGGTCAGCGCCGCGCAGTGGCTCGAACGCCTGCAGGCGGGCGATGTGGTCGATGGCGCGCGCCAGACCTTGGGCCCGGCACAGGTCTTTGTGCCCGGCATGCGGGTGTACTACTGGCGCAAGGTCGAGCAGGAGCTGCCCATTCCTTTCGATGCCGAGGTGCTGTACGAGGACGAGCGTCTGCTGCTGGTGGACAAGCCGCATTTTCTGCCGGTGCTGCCGACGGGCAAATATGTGCAGAACTCGTTGCTGGTGCGGCTGAAAAATGCGACCGGCAATGCCCATCTCTCACCGCTGCACCGCATCGACCGCGATACCGCCGGCCTGTTGCTGCTGTCCAAGGATGCGGCCACGCGTGGCCAGTACCAGGCCTTGTTCCGCGACCGGGCGATGGACAAGCGCTATGAGGCGGTGGCGCCCTGGCGGGCGGACCTGGTGTTTCCGCGTGAGCACCGCAGCCGCATGGAAGAGAGCCAGCGTTTTTTTCTGATGCATGAGGTGCCAGGCGAGCCCAACAGCCACAGCCATATGGCGCTGCTGGAGCAGCAGGGCGCCTGGGCGCGTTATGCCTTGAAGCCCGTCAGCGGCAAACGCCACCAGCTGCGTGTGCACATGGCGGCGCTGGGGCTGCCGATCCGCAACGATGCCTTCTACCCGGAGGTCAATGACCCGCCCGAGGGCGACTTCTCGCGGCCCTTGCAGCTGCTCGCGTGTGAGCTGCGCTTTAGCGATCCGGTCACGGGGCAGGCGCATATGTTTTGCAGCCGGCGCCAGTTGCTGCCCCTGGCTGACTAGCAGCAACCAAGCCGCCCAGCGGCGGCTTGTGGTGAGGGCAGGGTAGTTGGCCTTAGCGGCTGAACGACCCCATGGCCTCGCCCAGTTGCACCGGCTTGGCCGCGGCCCAGTCGGCGTTGAAGGCGCTTTTGCCTTCGGGCAGCAGCAGCACGATGGTCGAGCCCAGCAAAAAGCGGCCCATTTCATCGCCTTGCTCCAGCACAATGGGCTGGGTCTGGTAGTCCCAGCTGCGTATCTTGCGCGAGCGGGGCGGGTTTACCTGGCCGTGCCAGGTGGTGGACATGCTGCCGACAATGGTCGCGCCCACCAGCACCATCACGACAGGGCCAATGCGCGACTCAAACACGCAGACCACGCGCTCGTTGCGGGCAAACAGGCCGGGCACGCCCCGCGCGGTCAGCGGGTTGACGGAGAACAGGTCGCCAGGCACATAGACCATCTTTTGCAGCTTGGCGCGCAGCGGCATGTGGATGCGGTGGTAGTCGCGCGGGCTGAGGTAGATGGTGGCGAACTGGCCGTTGTTGAACTGCGCGGCCAGCTGCGCATCGCCGCCGAGCAAGGCGGTGGTGCTGTAGCTATGGCCCTTGGCCTGGAAGATCTGGTCCTGCGCAATCGCACCGCACTGGCTGATGGCGCCATCGACGGGGCAGACCAGGTCGGCCTGGGCCATGGGGCGCACGCCGGCGCGCAACTCGCGGGTGAAGAAGTCGTTGAAGCTCTTGTACTGCGCAATATCGGGCTGCGCCGCTTCATCCATGTTGACCTGGTACTTGCCAACAAACCAGCGGATAAAGCGGGTGGTTGCGCCGCCCAGCTCTGCCGATGCCAATGTGCCGGCCAGCGCGGTCATCCATTTCTTGGGCAGCAGGTATTGGGGCAAAACAGCAATTCGATCGCGCATGGTCAGGGCCGTTACAGTAAACCGCCGATTCTATCGACACTGTGTCGTACCCATGACAAATTGCGTTGTGAAATGCAGCTTTTGTCGGCCATATGCTGACAATTTGTCGCCAAATGCCTGGGCTTGGATGCCGATGCTGCCAGCAGGTGCGACAGCGGCGGCTGTGCTTGTAGTCCGGCGCCTGATTATGATGGCGGACCTCCAGCTTTCATATCGCCTTCTGTCTCGCCATGTCTCCAGCACGTCCTCCGTCCCAACCAGCATCTGCGCCAGGCACAGTCAGCCGCCGCGCCCGGCTGCAGCTGTGGTTGCGCAACTTTCTGCCGTCGGCCGCGCATGTCAACGGGCTGGAGCTGGCGCGCATGGTCGTGGGCGCGATGGTGGTGCTGTGGCTCACGGGCATGGCCAGCCAGACCTGGGGCCAGCATGACCACAGCCCCTGGCTGTTTGCCGCGATGGGCGCCAGTGCCTTGCTGCTGATCGGCACGCCGTCGAGCCCCATGGCCCAGCCCTGGCCGGTGATCGGCGGCTCGATGCTGTCGGCGCTGGCGGGCTGGGTGGCCGTGCTGGTGTTTCCCGATCCGCTGCTGGCAGCGGCCGTCGCGGTGGGCCTGGCCATCATGGTGATGGTGGTGCTGCGCTGCCTGCACCCACCGGGCGCTGCGCTGGCCATGTGGATGGCGATTCAGGGCTGGCACGATGTGTCGGTGCTGCTCAACCCCGTGGCGCTGAACCTGGTCGTTCTGGTGCTGTTGGCCACGGCCTACAACCGCATGACCGGCAAGCGCTACCCCGCACCCCAGCACAGCCAGAAGGCACAGGCCGCGCAAGCCTCGCGCGAATCGAGCGCACGCATCGAGGGCAGCGATCTCGATGAGGCGCTGGAGCGCTTCAACGGCGTGCTCGATGTCAGCCGCGCCGATCTGGAAGCGCTGCTGCAAGGCGCAAGCCAGGCCGCCTTCAAGCGTACCTTGGGCAATGTGCGCTGCGAGGATGTGATGTCCCATCCGGTGCATGCGACGCGGCCACAGAGCAGCGTCAAGGATGCCTGGGCCCTGATGCAGCAGCATGGGGTCAAGGCCTTGCCGGTGGTCGATGAGGCGCAGCGGGTGGTGGGCATCATCACCGCCACCGATCTGCTCAACCATGCGCTGACCGCCACCCCGGCTGCCCTCAGCAGCAAGCTCAAGCACTGGGTGCTGCGCAAGAAGGACGCCGGCCAGCGGGTGGGCGAGCTGATGACGGCCGAGGTCTCCAAGGTGGGCAGCTATGACCGCCTGGTCGACCTGATCGCGATCTTCTCGCGCGCCAAGCTGCACCATGTACCCGTTGTCAACCGGCAAGGCAAGCTGGTGGGCATCATCTCCCAGACTGACCTGGTGCGCGAGATGGCAGCGGCGCTGTCGCTGCCGCACGCAGACACCTGAGGCGAACGTTGGGTGATGGGCATGGCCCAAAACAAAGCCCTGCGACAGCAGGGCTTTGTGCTTCAGGATGCGTAGAGCCGTCCTGGGTGTGGAGCGGGGCGCGTGGCCCCGCTACCTTCGCAGCACCAGCCAGCTGAAGGCGCCCAGCGACAGCAGCGAGTAGATCAGCCCCGGCGCCGCAGCGGTCAGCATCGGGTGCCAGTTCTGCAGGTTGCCGGCAAAGCCAAACACGTTGTTGAGCAGGAAGAAGCTGATACCGGCCATCACGCCGCCAAACACATAGCCGGTGATGCCGCCCGAGCGGAAATGCAGGTAGGCAAAGGGCAGAGCGAGCACGACCATCACCAGGCAGCTGATGGGGTAGAACACCTTGCGCCACAGCTCGATCTCGTAGCGCTGTGCGCTTTGGCCATTGGCCTGCAAATGGCTCACGTAGAGGAATAGGTCGTAGGTGCTCATCTGGTCGGGTTTGAGCACGGCGGCAGCGACCATGCTGCTGGTCACCGCAGTCGGCCAGTCCAGGGTCTCCAGGTTCTTGACCTCGACACGCGCCTGTCGCTGGTCGCCCAGGTAGTAGCGCTGCTCCTGGATATGGTGCAGGTGCCAGACGCCATTGCCAAATTTGCCGCCAGCGGCGGTGAGCTGCATCTGGATGCGGCCCTGGTCGTCGAAGTTGTAGACCCGCACGCGCTGCAGATCGCCTTCGGGCGAGATGGCGCGCACATTGATCGCGGCCATGCCGTCCTCGCGCTTCTCGCGCAGCCAGGCGCCGGTGCGGCCGGTGCTCAGCTGGCCAAAGCGCTGCGCGCGCACCAGCTGGCTGGCCTGCTCACCGGCAGGCGCCACATAGTCGCCAATCGCAAAAGTCAGCACCACAAAGGCCAGGCCAATGCTCAGCAGGCTGCCCAGCGCCTGCCAGGGGCCCAGGCCACTGGTGCGCAAAATAGTGAACTCGGAAGTCTGCGCCATGCGCGCCATCACAAAGATCGTGCCGATCAGCACGGTGATGGGCAGCAGCTCATAGATATGGTTGGGGATGTTGAGCGCCACGCTCAACAGCGCATCCTTGAGCTCATAGGTGCCGGTGCCGATCCAGCGGAACTCGTCGACCAGGTCAAAGAAAAAGAACAGCGCCAGAAAGGCAAGGGTGACAAAGCCGACGGTCACGGCAATGTCCCGGTAGATCATTTTGCGAAAGGTCTTCATGCGCGGCTCCCCTGGCGGCGTACCCATTGCAGCAGCGAGAACTGCTGGTTGCGGCTGAGCAGCAGGGTCCAGGCAAGCAGCGCCGTCAAGCCGTGGATGAGAACAAAGGAGAGCGGCAGCGAGGCTTTGCCCGAAGACACCCAGTTCTGGGCAAAGGTCATGAGGTTGTAATAGACGATAAAGGCAAACAGGGCGAACACCAGGCTGCTGCTGCGGCCTGCGCGCGGGTTGACGCTGGCCATGGCCAGGCCCAGCACGACAAAATTGATCGCGGCAATCGCCAGGCCCAGGCGGTAACCCAGCTCGCCCAGCAGGCGGGGCTCTGCACTGGCCATCAGCTGGCGCGTGGGGATGTTCTTCACCGCGCCCATGTCGTTGGGGTCAATCGTGGCGGCGCTGCCGATGCGGGTGCCGTATTCCTTGAAGTCGCTGACCTTCAGGCCGGGGTTGTCCTTGGTTTTTTCGATGCGCTGGCCGTCATTGAGCACGGCAACGCGGGCGTTTTCCTGCACTTCGAGGTGGGCGCTCTTGGCGCTGGTCACGGTGTCTTTCTTCTCTTCGTTGGTCACGATAAAGACATTGCTCGCCTCCAGGTCCGAGTTGCGGTCGCGGTCGATGAAGAACACGCGCGAGCCGTCGGACGACTCCTGGAATTCCCCCGGTGCGATGCGGTCGACGTCACCGCGCTGTTCATATTGCGCGCGAAGCTGCACAATCTGCTGGTTGGCCCAGGGCCATACCAGCAAGGCCAGCACGGCAATGACGACCATGATGGGCCAGGAAAAGCGCATCAGCGGGCGCAGAAAGCTCAGCAGACTTTGACCACTGCTGAACCACACGGCCATTTCACTGTCGCGGTACATGCGCGACAAAGTCGCCACTACCGCAATGAAAAGGCAGAGGCTCAGGATGGTGGGCAGCTGGCCCAGCACGGTGTAGCCCATCACCAGCAACACATCGGAAGGGTTGACGCTGCCACGCGAGGCCTGGCCCAGCACTTTGATGAGCATCATCGTCATCACCACAGTCACCAGCACCACCAAGGTGGCACCAAAGCTGCGGGATAGCTCTTTACGGATCGAGGAATCGAATAACATTGGCGAGAAGGAAAGCACCGATTATGAACTTTGAACTCAAAACTCTGGATTTGGCTTCGGCCGCATTGCAGTCTGGCGACCTGCTGGTCGTCTTGGTGGCTGACAAGCAGCCCAAAACCAGTGATGCATTGTCCACCCTGATTGCGCACGCGCAGAAAAATGGTGATTTTGAGGCAAAAACCGGCAAGTTGCTGGCCATGTATGCGGTGCCCGCCATCGAAGCCCGGCATTTGTTGCTGCTGGGCATTGGCGATGGCTCGCCCCAGGCGGTGCGCCAGGCGCTGGCGGCCGTCTCGGGCCCGCTGACGCGCGAGGGCATCGAGCGCGCAGCCGTTGTGAGCGCCCAGCCGCTGGCGGGCGCCTCCCTGCATGCGCTGCTGCAATGCCTGGCCGACAGCGCCTACCTCTACCGCACCACCAAGCCATCGGCCAAGGCCGTGGCGCTCAAGTCCGTGGTGCTGGGCGCGCCCAATGCACCAGAGCTGGAGCGCGCTTTTGAGGTGGCCAAGGCCACCGCCCAGGGCGTGGACTTTGCCCGTGAATGGGCCAACCGCCCTGCGAACTACGCCACGCCCAAGCTGCTGGCCGATGCGGCCGAATCGCTGGCCGAAGAACACAAGCGCATCAAGTGCAAGATCCACAAGCCCGAAGACGTGGCCAAGCTGGGCATGGGCGCCTTCATCGCCGTGGCCCAGGGCTCCAAGGAGCCGCTGCGCTTTATCGAGCTGCACTACCACGGCGCCGACAAGGACAGCCAGCCGGTGGTGCTGGTGGGCAAGGGCATCACCTTTGATACCGGTGGCATCTCCATCAAGCCTGCGGGCGACATGGACGAGATGAAGTACGACATGGGGGGCGCTGCCAGTGTGCTGGGCACCTTCCGTGCGCTGGCTGAGCTCAAGCCCGAGATCAATGTGGTCGGCCTGATCCCCGCCTGCGAAAACATGCCCGATGGCGGCGCGGTCAAGCCCGGTGATGTGGTCACCAGCATGAGCGGCCAGACCATCGAGATCCTGAACACCGACGCCGAAGGCCGCCTGGTGCTCTGCGATGCGCTGACCTATGCCGAGCGCTTCACGCCCAGCGCCGTGGTCGATATCGCCACCTTGACCGGTGCTTGCGTGATTGCGCTGGGCGCGCAGCGCAGCGGCCTGTTCTCGAACAACGACGCGCTGGCCCAGGCCTTGCAAGCCGCTGGCGAGCAGGCGCAAGACACTTGCTGGCGCATGCCGCTCGATGACGAATACGCCGAAGGCCTGAAGACCAACTTTGCCGATGTGGCCAATGTCGGCGGCCGGCCGGCCGGCGCCATCACGGCCGCCAAGTTCCTGCAGCGCTTTGTCGGCAGCATGGCCTGGGCGCACCTGGATATCGCCGGCACCGCCTGGCGCAGCGGCGCCAAGAAGGGCGCCACCGGCCGCCCCGTGGGCTTGCTGCTGCAGTACCTGCTTGGCAGCGCCCAAGGCGCAGCACCTGCCGAGCAGGCCAATACGGTCAAGCCGGCCAAGGCCAGCAAGGCCGACAAGCCTGCCGCAGCGGCCAAGCCCGGCAAGGCGGCAGTCAATGTGGACGGCGCTGACAAGGCGGACGCCCAGTAAGCACAGCCTGCCTTATGACGACCTCCACGACGGTAGCATTTCACTTCAACGCGCCCAGCAAGCTGGCCTATGCCTGCAAGCTGGCGCGCAAGCTCCAGCGCATGGATATTCCGCTGGTGGTGCTCGGCGAGCCGGCCATGGTGGCCCAACTCGACGAGGCGCTGTGGTCCTTTGGCGGTGCCAGTCAGTTTCTGGCCCACTGCCGGGGGGACGCAGCGCCAGAGGTACTGCAGCGCTCGCCCACGGTGCTGCTGAGCGAGCTGGCCGGCACCCTGCCGCATGCCCGCGTGCTGCTGAACCTGGG
>NZ_KE148532.1:23682-31015 GCF_000410635.1 Comamonas sp. B-9 | reverse complement strand
CCCTGGGCGCGGAGATCCCCGCCGATGTCACCCGCTTTGAGCGGGTGATCGAGGTGGTCAGTGCCGATGATGAGCAGGACCGGCAGCAGGCCAGGGCGCGCTGGCGCGCCTACGCCGCCATGGGCTATGCCATCGAGCGCCGCGATCTGGTGATGAAGTCGGAGGACTGAGCCATGACCGAGTCCAGAATCCCCCCCAAGTTTGTGCCCACCTTGACCGAGGAAGCCGCACAGGACGCCGCTGACGCGCTGCCCCAGGTGGTGCCCGGCGGGGTTGCTGCTGCAGCGCCTGACAGCACACCGCCTGGCCTGGATGTGCTGCGCCGGCGCCGCGATGCGGATGTGCCGGCCTCGGGCGCCTGGGCGCAGCCCGCTGCCGATATTGCCGACCTGCCCACCTACAGCGGCTGGGCGCAGCAGGCCGATGCAGCACTGCCCCTGGGCAGCGGCGCGCAAGCTGTTGCAGCCCCCAATCCCCCTGCAGCGGACAGCAACAGCCTTCCCAACATGGTGCAGGGCGTGGGCCCAGCGGCTGTCTTGCCGCCCGCAGGCGCTGGGGCGGTGGTGGATGACAGCGATGGCCAGGGCAACCCCGGCCTGGTGCAAAACGCGCTGGGCGGAGAGGGCATGGCCGTGTCGGATGCGACCAGCCACTTGGTCGAGTCCGCGGCCGAGACGGCGCAGGCGCTGGAAGACGCGATCACCCGCCGCGTCACCCGGCGTGTGCAAGAGACCTTGGACACGCGCCTGTCGGCAGCCGTGTTGAAGGTGGTGGAGCAGCAGACGGCCTTGCTGCAATCGTCGCTGCAGCTGGAGATTGACAGCACCATCCGCGAGGCAGTGGCCGATGCGGTGGCCCGCATTCTGCGCGAGAGCCAGAACCCGCCACGCTAGAGTCCATTTGCTTATCGGCTCATCTGCTTTTTGATGACAAAAAAGACCTGGTGAAATAACCGGCGGTTGTAAAGAACTAAAATTTCGTTCTTTGCGGCTGTCTGTCGCATCGCTTACAGTACGGCTATTCACGGTTTTTCGAGCGCCCGCCTCAAGCTGCAGGGCGCTTTCTTTATTCCAATGATTGAACTACGGGGTATCACCCAAACCTACCCGGGCAAAAACGGCCCGGTCCATGCGCTGCGCGGTGTTGATCTGAGCATTGCCGCTGGTGAAGTGTTTGGCATCATCGGACGCAGCGGTGCGGGCAAGAGCTCGCTGGTGCGCAATATCAACCTGCTCAACCGCCCGACCACCGGCCAGGTGGTGGTCAATGGCAAGGAGCTGACGGCGATGGACGATGCGCAGCTGCGTGCGGCGCGCCGTGAGATCGGCATGGTGTTCCAGCACTTCAACCTGCTGTCCTCGCGCACGGTGTTTGACAATGCCGCGCTGCCGCTGGAGCTGGCCGGCATGAGCAAGGCCGCCATCAAAAAGCGCGTGGACCCGCTCTTGGACCTGGTGGGCCTGGCTGCGCTGAGCGACCGCTACCCCGCGCAGCTGTCGGGCGGCCAAAAGCAGCGCGTGGGCATTGCCCGCGCGCTGACCAGCGAGCCCAAGGTGCTGCTGAGCGACGAGGCCACCTCGGCGCTGGACCCGGAAACCACGCGCTCGGTGCTGGCCCTGCTCAAGCAGATCAACAAGGACATGGGCCTGACCGTGGTGCTGATCACCCACCAGATGCAGGTGGTCAAGCAGATTGCCGACCGCGTGGCGGTGATGGAGGCTGGCAAGGTCGTCGAGATGGGCTCGGTCATCGATGTCTTCACCCGTCCCCAGCAACCCATCACCAAGAGCCTGATCGACGAGATCGTGCCCCAGGAGCTGCCTGCCAGCGTCATCGACCGGGTGCGCAGCCTCAATGGCGCGCTCTCCAGCGGCCAGGGCAAGCTGCTGCGCCTGTCCTATGCCGGCAATCTGGCCTACCAGCCCATTCTCTCGCGTCTGATCCGTGACTTTGGCCTGGATGTGAGCATCCTCAACGGCCAGGTCGATGAGATCCAGGACCAGACCTTTGGCTTCCTGGCGGTCTACGCCAGCGGCGATCTGGCCCAGCTCCATGCGGCTGTGGAAGCGCTGCGCGCCTCGGGCGTGATGGTGCAGGAAGTCAATACCGAGGCCTCGGCCGCTTAACACCCGCAAAGAGGTCATCGATGTTTGAGAATTTTTCTGAAATGATGCTGCAGCTGTTTGCCACGTCCTTGTGGGAAACGCTGATCATGGTCGGTATTTCTGGCGTGGCCGGCGCGCTGATCGGCATTCCGCTGGGCGTGTTCCTGCGCCTGACGGACCATGGCGGCATCCTGCAAAACGGCGCTGCCAACAAGATCGTCGGCTGGCTGGTGAATGCCGTGCGCTCCACGCCCTTCATCATCTTGCTGGTGGCTATCATCCCGTTTACCCGCTTTATCACCGGCTCGTCCATCGGCACGGCCGCAGCCATTGTGCCGCTGACCCTGGCCGCTGCGCCCTTCATTGCCCGCCTGGTCGAGACTTCGCTGCGCGAAGTGGACCATGGCCTCGTCGAAGCGGCGCAAGCCATGGGCGCAACCTCCTGGCAAATCGTCTGGAAGGTGCTGCTGCCCGAGGCGCTGCCTGGCATTGTTGCGGGCCTTACCATCAGCTTTGTCTCGCTGACTGGCTACTCGGCGATGGCCGGTGCCATTGGCGGCGGCGGTCTGGGCGATCTGGGTATCCGCTATGGCTACCAGCGCTTTTTGCCAGACATCATGCTGGCGGTGGTGGTCATCCTGATCATCTTTGTGCAGCTGGTGCAAAGCCTGGGTGACTGGGCCGTGCGCCGCCTGAGCCACAAATAATCCGCTGCCTCAAGCAGCCGCCAAAGCCCATGTGCCCTGCCCATGGGCTTTTTGCATGGGCCAGAGGCGGCTGTCACCCAAGGGCATTGCGCGCTCTGGGCTCTGCCTACAATGGCGCATTGCCCACGCCTTGGAGACTGCCATGAATGCCGCCTTGCCCACTGCCACCGCACATGCCTTGCCACTGCAGGCGCTGGACCCCGCGCAATGGCTGCGGGCCAAGCCCTTGCTCGACGAGAACTGGATCCACGCCCACCCGGTGCTGGCGCGGGCCTTGCCGGTGGTGCTGGCCCGCGATGTGGGCCAGGACTGGCACAAGGCAGGCACCTTTCGCCACCATCTGCTGGGGGTGACGCGGACCTTGCAGCTGTGGCAGCAGCCGGAAGATGTCAAGCTGCTGGGCCTGCTGCACAGCGTCTACGGCAATGCCTTTGTGGACCTGGTCAAGTTCGATGCCAGCAGCGAGCGCAGCCAGCTGGCCGCCCTGGTGGGCGAGCCTGCCGAGCAGCTGGTCTACGAGTTCTGCATTCTCTCGCGCGCCCAGTTTGTGCAGAAGGTGCTGGCTGGCGCCATCGAGCCCGATGGCGCCGTGCTGCTGGACCACCAGGGCGCGCCGCGCAGGGTCGAGCCCTATACCGTGGCGGCCTTCATCATCGTCAGCATGGCCGACACCATCGAGCAGTGGTTCAGCTGGCAGGACGATATCTTCTCCAGCTTTCCGCAGGTGCCCCAGCGCCCGCAAAAGGCGCACTGGATGGCATCGCTCTGGCCCGGCCCGATGCGCCCCAGCGGCCGCATGCTGTCGCAGATTGCCAGCCTGGGCCTGGCCTTGCAGCACCCGGCCTTGCAGGGCCTGCTGCCCACGCCGCCGGTGTTTGCCAACTGCAGCCAGGGCCTGAGCCCATCGGCCGATGCGGCGGCCGCGTCGCTCTACTGGTCGGTGATCCAGCAGGACCAGCCGCTCACGGACCTGGATGTGGCCACCGGCGTGCTGGAGCAGGCCGTGCAGCTCAACCCCTGGGTGGGCGAGCCGCAGATGGTGCTGGCCCAGCTTTACCTCAGCGCCGGGCGCGAGGCCGATGCGCTGGCCGCTGCCGACAGCGCGCTGCAGTGTTTCAGCCAATGGGGCAATGCCTGGGACAAGCGCGTGCAATGGGATGCCTGGGTCGCCTGGACCCGCATCCTGCAGCAGCATGCCAGGAACGGCAACTGGCCCGAGCGCCTCGACAAGCTCAACAACGTCGCACTACGGCCGGAGTAAACGCGCCCCGGCAGCGGCCGGCGGGTTGTAAGCAAATGGCAAAAAGTTCTTTGTTGCGTTGCAAAATCGGGCGTACAGTTCGGTATCGCATTTGAAAAGGTATCGCTCCCGTGCAAAAACGTACATTGCTGCAATCCGTGCTGGCCCTGGCTTTGGCCGCCGGTGTCTCTGGCGCCGCAGTCGCACAAGACAAGGAAATCAAGATCGGTGTGACCGCCGGCCCGCATGGCCAGATCATGGAGCAGGTCAAGAAGATCGCCGAAAAAGACGGGCTGAAGATCAAGGTCATCGAGTTCAGCGACTACATCCAGCCCAATGCCGCGCTGCAGTCCGGTGAGCTCGATGCCAACAGCTACCAGCACAAGCCCTATCTGGATGCCCAGATCAAGGACCGGGGCTACAAGTTTGTGGCCGCCGCCGACACCGTCAATTTCCCGATCGGCATCTACTCCAAGAAGATCAAGAAAATCGAGGAGTTGAAGGAAGGCGCGCGCTTTGGCCTGCCCAATGACCCGACCAATGGTGGCCGCGTATTGCTGCTACTGCAGGCCAATGGACTGATCAAGTTGAAAGACAGCGCCGGTCTCAAGGCCACGCCGCTGGATGTGGTCGAGAACCCCAAGAAGCTGCGCTTTGTCGAGCTGGACGCCGCCCAGCTGCCGCGTTCGCTCGATGACCTGGACGCCGCTGCGATCAACACCAACTTCGCGATCTCGGCGGGCCTGAACCCCAAGTCCGACGCGATTGTGGTCGAAAACGCCAAGAACCCCTATGTGAACATCCTGGTGATCCGCGAAGCGGACAAGAACCAGCCCTGGGTGGCCAAGCTGGTCAAGGCCTACCACAGCGAGGAGATTCGCAAGTTTGTCGACACCCAGTTCAAGGGTGCGGTGATGCCCGGCTTCTAAGCGACTCTAGGCACAACAAAAAGCCTCGCGGTTTAGGACTGCGAGGCTTTTGCTTTTGAGGGGATCGGCTTCACCGCTTTAACTGCGTACCGGTTTAGCCTTGGCGCGTTTGCTGCCGGGCACCACGGCCTGGGTCGCTTCTGCCGGCAGCGGCTCGACCTTGACGATGGCCAGCGACATATTGTCCCCCGAGCCCGAGGCGCGCATGCGGGCGCGCTCGATCAGGAACTGGCTGGCTTCACGTGGCGAGAGCAGGCGGGTGATCGAAGAGAGCTCGTCGGGTGAGAAGTAGTGCCAGATGCCATCGCTGCAGGCCAGGAGCACATCGCCTTGCTTGAGCATGGGGATGCGGTGGTGGATCAAGGGCGGGTCATCGGCCGTACCCAGGCAGTGCAGCAAGATATTCGATTGCGGGTGGTAGCGCGCTTCTTCCAGCGTGATCTGGCCCTGGTCGACCAGGGTTTGCACATAGGAGTGGTCACTGGTCTGGTAGAGCAGCTGCCCATCGCGGAAATGGTAGATGCGCGAATCGCCCGAATGCACCCAGGCGCAGGCGCTGTTGGGCAAGATCAAAAAGGCCGCAATGGTGCTGTGGGGCTCTTGCTCGGCGGCAATGGCCACCAGGCGGATCAGCAAATGGGCTTCGCGCACCAGATTGCCCAGCATTTCTTCGGCGTTGTCGGTCTCTGGCGAGTAGCGCTCGAACACCTGCTTGGCCGTCAGCATCACCTGGTCCGATGCCGCACGCCCGCCGCTGCGCCCGCCCATGCCATCGGCCACCACGGCCAGCACGCAGCCCTTGGCGCGCGGGTGGGCGAGCATGATGACCTGGTCCTGCTGGTAGGGCCGGTCGCCTTTGTGGAGGCCGGTAGCGGCAGAGAGGCGGTAGCTGGTGCTCATGCGCGAGGGGTGCTGGGCAAGTGGGGTGGCGAAGGGGGAATCATAGAGCAGATTGCTCGGCAGGCCGCCAAAGCATGCCGGGTGATGCTGCCAACCGATGTTTGTATACCAACGCCAGGGGCGTTGCGGGGCAGTGCGCGGGGGCGGGGCGCTGAACGCGCTAGACTGCCATGCCCCCGAAACTCGTCTTTTTTGATGCCTTTGTCCGTCGCCATTGCTAGCGATATTGCCCCTGATGCCCCGCTGCGCCTGCGTCCGCAGCAGGAGCAGATGATCGCGGCCATCGAGGCGGCCTGGGGCCAGGGCCAGCGGGTGGCGATCGAGGCGCCTACCGGCACGGGCAAGACCTATGCCTATCTGATAGCGGCCTTGGCGCGCCAGGAGCGCTTTGTGGTCAGTACTGCGACGCGGGCGCTGCAGGACCAGCTGGTGGACCGCGACATTCCGGCACTGCTGGCGCACCAGGGCCTGCAGCGCAAGGTGGCCGTGCTCAAGGGGCGGGAGAACTATGTCTGCCTGCAGGGCCTGGAGCAGGCGCGCAGCAAGCTGCAAGGCCGGCATGCCGGTGCACTGGCCCAGGTGGAGCGCTGGGCGCAAAGCACCCAGGGCGGCGATCTGTCCGAGCTGGACGATATCAGCCATCTGCCCAGCCTCGTGCCGCACATCACCGCCAGCCATGACGAATGCCTGGGCCAGCGCTGCAGCCACTTTGAGCGCTGCTTCTCCAACCAGGCCCGGGCCCGCGCCGCGCAGGCCGATATTCTGGTGATCAACCACCATCTGTTTTTCAGCGAACTGCGCCACCGCCAGATGCTGGGCGTGAACCACGGCTTTGTGCCGCTGGCGCAAACCATGGTGATGGACGAGGCCCACCAGCTGCAGGCCATTGGCCTCAAAGTGCTGGCCAAGGGCCTGAATGTGGGTGATATGCGCGACTACCTGCAGACCGTGGAGCGCGAGACCGGTCTGCATGCGCGCGGCTTTGCACCCTGGCAAGCCCTGCTGCAGCAGGTGCAGCAGGCCCTGGTGCAGTGGATGGAGGCCGAGCAGCGCTTGCTGGGCCCCGCCGATGCACCCACCGATGCGGCAAGCCGCTCCACAAGCCTCCAGGCGCTGGTCAACCTGCACAACCTGCTATCGGCCCTGGTCGCCGCCTTGCAAGGGGTGGCCGGCAGTGCGGCCGCAGTGGCCCAGCTGGCAGGCCAGGGCGATGTGATGCTGCAGGCCTTGCGCCAGTGGGCCCAGGGCGCTGGGCAGGGCCGGGTGCGCTGGTGGGATTCCCCCGGTTTTGTGCGCGCGGGCCAGGGGGGCGACCTGCAGGCCCATGGGCGCTATGCCTGGCGCCAGGGCTTTCGCGAATCTCCCCTGTGGCTGTGGCAGGCGCTGCAGACGCTGGGCCCCCAGGTGCAGGCCAGCAGCTGGCTGGGGCAGGGGGTGCAGCGCTGGCTGTTT
>NZ_KE148532.1:473-23664 GCF_000410635.1 Comamonas sp. B-9 | reverse complement strand
ACGAGGCACTGACCTGGTTTGCCCAAGGCCTGGGCTTGCGCAGCGACGGCAGCGAAACTAGCGAAACTAGCGATGCGCCCATGCTTGCCAGCCTGCGCTTGCGCAGCCAGCGCAGCCATTTTGACTGGGCGCAGCAGGCCCGGCTGGTGGTGCCCCAGGGCCTGCCCGGCACCGATGCACCGGCCGCCGAGCGCGCAAAGGCGCTGGCGCAGTGGCTGCTGCCACACTTGAAGACGCTGGGTGGGCGCTGCATGGTGCTTTGCACATCAACGGCTGCGATGGAGGCCTTGGCCCAGGCCTTGCGCCATGGGCTGCAAGGCCAGGCCATCGGCGTGCTGCAGCAGGGCGAGCAGCCCAAGCGCCGCCTGCTGCAGGCGATGCGCGCGGCGCCCGGCGGCAAGGCCGGCAGGGTGCTAGTGGGTACCCTGGGCCTCTGGGAAGGGGTGGATCTGCCTGGCGAGGCGCTGCAGCTCTTGGTGATCGACAAGCTGCCATTTCCGCCGCGCCATGATGTGCTGCATGCGGCGCGCGTGCAGGCGCTGCGGGCTGCGGGCCGGGATGCGTTTGAGCGCTATGTGTTGCCCCAAACCGCTATGCAGCTGCGCCAGGGTGTTGGGCGGCTGATTCGCTCGGCCAGCGACCAGGGTGTGGTGGTGATTGCTGACGAGCGCTTGTACAGTCGCAGCTACGGCGCTGCCTTGCTGGCGGCACTGCCGCCGCTGCCCAGCCTGGATGACGCGGCCTTGCCGGCATTTTTGCAGGCCTTGGCGGGCACAGCGTCGCGCACATAAGAAAACGGCTGCTGCAAGTTCTGATCTGCAGCAGCCGCTTGGCTATCTAATAACGCGCCTCAAGCGCGTTGCATCACCACATCTTCCACCAGGGGCGCTCTTCCTTGCGGAAGCCATTGGCCAGCAGGCGGGTGTTGGGGTAGCTCGCTTCCAGCACGCGCTTGGTGTCGGCAGCCATGTCGGCCATGTTCAGGCGCTCGTAGGACAGCATCAGGATGTACAGCGCGTCCTCTTGCGCGGGCACTTCCTTGTAGTCGGCAATAGCGGCTTGCGCGCGGTTGACGGCGGCCACATAGGCGCCGCGCTCGTAGTAGTAGCGGGCGACATGCACTTCGTACTGGGCCAGCGAGTTGACGATGTAGCGCATGCGCTTTTCAGCATCGGGCGCGTACTTGGACTCGGGAAAGCGCGTGGTCAGCTCGCGGAACGATTCGAACGAGTCCTTGGCGGCCTTTTGGTCGCGCTCGGACAGGTCCTGCCTGGATACCCAGGAGAAAAGACCCAGGTTTTCGTTGAAGTTGACGAGGCCCTTGAGGTAGAGCGCATAGTCCACGCCTTCGCTCGCCGGGTGGAGCTTGACAAAGCGGTCCAAGGTGGCAATGGCCTGGGCCTTTTCACCGCTCTTGTACTGGGAATAGGCCTTTTCCAGCTGGGCTTGCTGCGCCATCGCGGTGCCAGCGGCGCGGCCTTCGAGCTTTTCATACAGCGGAATGGCCTTGTCGAACGAGCCGGACGACGCCTCGTCACGCGCTTCCGAATAAATCTTGTTCGGGCTCCAGCCGGCGGTGGGATCCACATCGGTCGATGAACAGCCTGCCAGCAAAGCGGCAAGTGCTACGGAAGCGATAGCGGGAACCTTCGATTTGGGGTACGCAAACAGCATTTTTGGCTTGAAATCCATGGACGGAAAGCTGAAAAACTGCGTGGGGCGGCAAAGCCCGCCACGCAGCGGGGCAGCCCGTGCCGCGCCCTCTGATCTGGGCCATTGTAATCGGCGCGCAGCCCGCTGCCGCAGAGCCGGACTTGTCGCCTGTAGGGCTGTGTAACATTCCGCGCCAGATATGCCATGGTTTGCAGCGGCGGTGCTGCGGCTTTCCTACAATGCAGGGATATGTTCGTACACCTTCGCATCCATTCCGAGTTTTCCATCATCGACAGCACCAATCGCGTGGGCGATTTGATCAAGTTTGCGGCGGGTGATAGCCAGCCGGCGATGGCGCTCACCGACCTGAACAGCCTGTTTGGCGCCATCAAGTTTTACAAAGCCGGGCGCGGCGCAGGTGTCAAACCCCTTCTGGGCGCCGAGCTGGCGCTGGAGCCCGAGGTGGCCGGTGGCCCGCTCTCACGCATCATCGTGCTGATCCAGAGCCAGCAGGGTTATCTGAATCTGTCCGAGATCCTGGCGCGCATCTGGATGGCCGATACCGTCAAGGCCCAGCCCCAGTGCACCTGGGCCTGGCTCGAGGAGCTGTCCGAGGGCCTGATCGTGCTGTCGGGCGCGCAAGCCGGGCCCGTGGGCCAGGCGCTGATGCGCGGCGATGAAAAGGCCGCCCGGGGCGTAGCGCTGCGCCTGGCCAGCCTGTTTCCGCACCGTTTCTATATCGAGCTGCAGCGCGCTGGCCGCGCCGATGACGAAAGCCATGTGGCCGCTGCCGTGGCGCTGGCCGCTAACCTGAAGCTGCCGGTCGTGGCCACGCATCCGGTGCAGTTCACCAAACCGGCCGATTTCGAATCGCACGAAGCCCGCGTCTGTATTGCCGAGGGCGAGACCTTGGGCAATAAAAAGCGCGTCAAGCGCTTTACCCGCGACCAGTACCTCAAGACCGCTGCCGAGATGGAGGCCTTGTTTGCCGACCTGCCCAGCGCCATTGCCAATACCGCCGAGATTGCGCGCCGCTGCAGCGTGACCCTGCAGCTGGGCAAGTACTTTCTGCCCGATTTCCCGACGCCCAATGGCATGCCGATCGACGAGTATTTCCGCCAGGCCTCGTTCGACGGGCTCGAGGACCGTCTGCAGCTGCTGTTCCCGAACGAGGCCAAACGGGACGCCGAACGTCCTAAGTACATCGAGCGCCTGGATTTCGAGCTCGGCATCATCTTGAAGATGGGTTTTCCCGGCTACTTCCTGATCGTGGCGGACTTTATCAACTGGGCCAAGAACAATGGCTGCCCGGTGGGGCCAGGCCGGGGATCGGGGGCGGGCTCGCTGGTCGCCTATGTGCTCAAGATCACCGATCTGGACCCGATCCACTACAACCTGCTGTTCGAGCGCTTCCTGAACCCAGAGCGCGTCTCGATGCCTGACTTTGACGTGGACTTTTGCCAGGCCAATCGGGACCGGGTGATCGACTATGTGAAGGACCTCTACGGCCGCAATGCGGTGAGCCAGATTGCGACCTTTGGCACGATGGCCGCGCGTGCGGCGATCCGCGACGTGGGCCGCGCGCTGGACATGAGCTATGGCTTTTGCGATGGCATCTCCAAGCTGATCCCGAACAAGCCGGGCCTGCATGTGACCTTGAAGTACCCGCCCAATCCTCCGAAGGACGGCGACAAGTACACCTATGCGATCAAGGAAGAGCCGATCCTGGCCGAGCGCATCGAGAAGGAAGAGGACGTCAAGACCCTGATCGAGATGGCGCAAAAGCTCGAGGGCATGACCCGCAATATCGGCATGCACGCAGGCGGCGTGGTGATTGCGCCGGGCAAGCTGACCGATTTTTGCCCGCTCTACCAGCAGCCGGGCAGTACCTCGGCGGTGGCCATGTATGACAAGGACGACGTCGAGGCCGTGGGCCTGGTCAAGTTCGACTTCTTGGGTCTGGCGACCTTGACGATTCTCGAGATCGCGCGCGAATTCATCATCAAGCGCCACAAGGGGCAGGAGAACTTCAAGTTCGAGGAAATCCCGCTTGACGACGCCCGCACCTACCAACTCTTTTCGGCCGGTAAGACCGAGGCTGTGTTCCAGTTTGAATCGCGCGGCATGCAGCAGATGCTCAAGGAAGCCAAGCCCAGCCGCCTGGAAGACCTGATTGCGCTGAATGCGCTCTACCGCCCGGGGCCGATGGACCTGATCCCCAGCTTTGTGGCGCGCAAGCACGGCAAGGAAGTGGTGGAGTACCCGCATCCGCTGGTCGAGAAGGTGCTGTCCGAGACCTACGGCATCATGGTCTACCAGGAGCAGGTGATGCAGACTGCCCAGGTGCTGGGCGGCTACAGTCTGGGCGGCGCCGACTTGCTGCGCCGCGCGATGGGCAAGAAAAAGGTCGAGGAGATGGTGCAGCACCGCGCCACCTTCCGCGAAGGGGCCTCCAAGATCGGCATCGACGAGGCCAAGGCCGACGAAGTGTTCGATTTGATGGAGAAGTTTGCCGGCTACGGCTTCAACAAGTCGCACGCCGCTGCCTACTCGCTGCTGGCCTACCACACCGGCTGGCTCAAGGTGCACTACACGGCGGAGTTCTACTGCGGCAATATGACCGTGGAAATGGACAACACCGACAAGCTCAAGGTGCTGTACGAAGACGCGCTGAAGATGGGCGTGACCTTTGAAATGCCCGATGTGAACCGGGGCCACCACCGCTTTGAGCCGGTGACCGACAAGGTGATCCGCTACGGCCTGGGCGCCATCAAGGGCACCGGCCAGGCCGCCATCGAGGCGATTGTGGCCGCGCGCGAAGGCAAGGGCACGGGGCCGCAGGGCGATACCAAGGGCCCGTTCAAGAGCCTGTTTGACTTTTGCCTGCGCGTGGACCGCAGCAAGCTCAACAAGCGCACGGTCGAGGCGCTGATCAAGGGCGGCGCCTTTGACAGCATCCAGCTCAACCGCCGCGCCTTGATCGAATCGGTCGATGTGGCCTTCGAATTTGCCGCCACCACCCATGCCAATGCCAACCAGGGCGGCCTGTTTGACATGATGGGTGATGACGCCGTGGGATCGAGCACCCAGGAGCCGCCGCTGGCCGATGTGCTGCCCTGGGGCATTAAGGAGCGCCTGGTGCAGGAGAAGACCGCCATCGGTTTCTACCTCTCGGGCCATTTGTTTGACGAGGTGGAGCTGGAAGTGCGCCAGTTTGTGCGCACCCCCATCGCTCAGCTCAAGGATAGCCGCGAGCCCCAGACGGTGGCGGGCATCATCAGCGAGCTGCGGGTCATCAACGGCCAGCGGGGCAAGATGGTGCTGTTCAAGATCGACGACAAATCATCGGTCATTGAGGGCTCGATCGACGAAGCCACCTGGAGTCGCCACAAGGAGCAACTCAAGGACGACGAGTTCGTCATCCTGAGCGCCCGCGTGGGTTTGGATCGCTTCAGCGGCGGCCTGCGCGCCAAGGCACAGCATGTCTGGGGCCTGGCCGAGGCTCGGGCGCGCTTTGGCCGCTACCTGCTGGTCAACACCGACCGCCACCAGCCCGATGTTGCGCGGCTGATTCAGGAGTTTCCCGCAGTCGAGGAGCACACCGACGAAGGCCTGCTGCGCCACGGCCTCAAGATCCGCCTGGGCGTCGTCTGCGGCCAGGGCCAGACGCGGGCCGGGGTGGAACTCAACCTGGGCGATGCCGCGCGCTTCTTCCCCAGCGACCAGGCCATGGCGGCCTGGTCCCAGGAAGCGGGCCACGAAGCCATCAAAATCGTTTACGAAAGCATGGCCTAAGAAAGGTTTTGCCCGGGTTGAAAATACGCAGCACCAGCCGTTGCTGGCGCCGCTGTATTGAAGTTCATAAAAGCATCACCATCTTTGTCCATGTGGAAATTTAGCCTTATAGAATGATCTCAATGGCCACGAAACCTGTTGTTCCTCCCTCGCCGAATCTGCCTGCAACGCCCCAGCCTCCGGAGGACGGCGGGGGGGCGCTGGTGGTCGAGCGCATCGCCCAGCGGGTGGAGCCACCGAAGATGTACCAGGTGGTCATGCTCAACGATGATTTCACGCCGATGGAGTTTGTGATTGAGGTACTGCAGCATTTTTTTGGCAAGAGCCGCGAAGCGGCCACCCAGATCATGCTGAAGATCCATCTGGATGGGAAAGGTGTCTGCGGGGTGTACTCGCATGAAATCGCCGAAACCAAGGTGGCGCAGGTGATGGATGCCGCCAACGGAGCGGGTCACCCGCTTCAAGCCGTATCGGAGCCTGTTGAATAACGGAATCTGGTCCTCATCTAGAAGCAAGTTGAGTGTATTTGGCAAGCAATAAAGGAGTTTCAAATGATTGCTCAGGAACTGGAAGTCAGCTTGCACATGGCTTTTGTCGAAGCCAGGCAGCAGCGCCACGAATTCATCACCGTGGAGCATTTGCTGCTGGCCTTGCTGGACAACCCGAGTGCTTCCGAGGTGTTGCGCGCATGCTCTGCCAATATCGACGACCTGCGCGCGTCGCTGACCAATTTCATCAAGGACAATGCCCCGCAGGTGGCCGGTGAGGACGAGGTGGACACCCAGCCGACCCTGGGTTTCCAGCGCGTGATCCAGCGCGCCATCATGCACGTGCAAAGCACCGGCAATGGCAAGAAGGAAGTGACCGGCGCCAATGTGCTGGTGGCCATTTTTGGCGAAAAAGACTCGCATGCCGTGTACTACCTGCACCAGCAGGGCGTCACGCGCCTCGATGTGGTCAACTACATCGCCCATGGCATCAAGAAGAACGACACGCCCGAGCTGCCCAAGTCCGAGTCCAGCTCGGATGCGGAAGAGGTGGGTAGCAACAACGCCGAGCGCGCTGAAAAGGCCTCGCCGCTGGAGCAGTTCACCGTCAACCTGAACCAGCAGGCCAAGGATGGCAAGATCGATCCGCTGATCGGCCGCCAGTACGAGGTCGAGCGCACGATCCAGATCCTGTGCCGCCGCCGCAAGAACAACCCGCTCTTGGTGGGTGAGGCCGGCGTGGGCAAGACGGCGATTGCCGAGGGTCTGGCATGGCGCATCACGCAAGAAGATGTGCCCGAAGTGCTGGCCGAGGCTACCGTCTACTCGCTGGACATGGGCTCGCTGTTGGCGGGCACTAAGTACCGGGGCGATTTTGAGCAGCGCTTGAAAGGCGTGCTCAAGGCCTTGAAGGACAAGCCCCATGCGATCTTGTTCATCGACGAGATCCACACCCTGATCGGTGCCGGTGCGGCATCGGGCGGCACCTTGGATGCGTCCAACCTGCTCAAGCCTGCGCTGTCAAGCGGCCAGCTCAAGTGCATCGGTGCGACCACCTTCACCGAGTACCGTGGCATCTTCGAGAAGGATGCAGCACTGTCGCGCCGCTTCCAGAAGGTCGATGTGGTCGAGCCGACCGTGCCCGAAACCATCGATATTCTGAAGGGCCTCAAATCCCGCTTCGAAGAGCACCACAACGTCAAGTACGCGGTGGCCGCTTTGCAGGCAGCCGCTGAGCTGTCGGCCAAGTTCATCAATGACCGCCATCTGCCCGACAAGGCGATTGACGTGATCGATGAGGCCGGTGCCGCGCAGCGCATCCTGGCGCCCTCCAAGCGCAAGAAAACCATTGGCAAGACCGAGATCGAAGAGATCGTCGCCAAGATCGCCCGCATTCCGCCGGCCAATGTCAGCAATGACGACCGCGGCAAGCTGCAGACCCTGGAGCGCGACCTGCGAAGCGTGGTCTTTGGCCAGGACAAGGCCCTCGAAGTGCTGGCCTCGGCCGTCAAGATGGCGCGTTCCGGCCTGGGCAAGGTGGACAAGCCGATTGGTTCGTTCCTGTTCTCGGGCCCCACGGGTGTCGGCAAGACCGAAGCTGCCAAGCAGCTGGCCTATATCCTGGGCATCGACCTGATCCGCTTTGACATGTCCGAGTACATGGAGCGCCATGCGGTTTCGCGCCTGATCGGCGCGCCGCCCGGCTATGTCGGTTTCGACCAGGGTGGCCTGCTGACCGAGGCGGTGACCAAGAAGCCCCATGCGGTGCTGCTGCTCGACGAAATCGAGAAGGCGCATCCGGATATCTTCAATGTGCTGCTGCAGGTGATGGACCACGGCACCTTGACCGATAACAACGGACGCAAGGCCGACTTCCGCAATGTGATCATCATCATGACCACCAATGCGGGCGCCGAGACGATGAACAAGGCCGTCATTGGCTTTACCAACCCGCGCGCGGCGGGCGACGAGATGGGCGACATCAAGCGCCTGTTCACGCCCGAGTTCCGCAACCGGCTGGACGCCATCGTCAGCTTCAAGCCACTCGACGAGCAGGTCATTTTGCGCGTGGTCGACAAGTTCCTGCTCCAGCTCGAGCAGCAACTGGCCGAGAAGAAGGTCGAGGTCACGTTCAGCGACAAGCTGCGCAAGCACTTGGCCAAGACCGGCTTCGATCCGCTGATGGGTGCGCGGCCGATGCAGCGCCTGATCCAGGACACGATCCGCCGATCGCTGGCCGACGAGCTGCTGTTTGGTCGCCTGACCGATGGTGGGCGTCTGAGCGTCGACTGGGACGACAGCAACGCCGACAAGCCCGAGGTGATGCTCGACATCCAGCCGCTGCCCAAGAAGGAGCGCGCCAAGCAAGAGCCGGCCGAGCCTGAAGAGGAAGTCGCCGCCGATTGAGGCCCCCGCGCCTTGAGGACAAAAGCAGCCGCTCCATGCGGCTGTTTTTTTGCGTGGGACTGTCACGGTGGCAGGCTACACTGGGCAGTCCCCTCAACAGGAGCGCGCTGCTGTGGCGTCCCTCTCTCCGTATCTGACCAAGGAAAATATCGTCGCGCTGCTGTCCGTGATCTGGCCGATCTACCTCGGCGTGGTGGGTATCTGGATTTTGATGCAGCGCCGCGCGCCGGTGGCCACCTTGGGCTGGCTGCTGTCCATGGGCTCCTTGCCCGTGGTGGGGCTGATCGTGTATTACTTCATCGGCCCGCAGCGCATGAAGCGCCAGCGCATCAAACGCCTGCGCGCACGCAACAAAAACCATGTGCGCGAGACCACGCGCCGCATCCGCGACGGCCAGCCCGAGGCGCCTGCCCAGCTGCGCGAGATGGTCAAGCTGGTCGAGGCCACCTGCGGCTTCCCGATCACCTCGGCCGAAAGCGTGGAACTATTGAGCGGCGGCGCGGCCACCTTTGACCGGATTCTGGAAGACGTCGCCCAGGCCCGCCACCATGTGCACCTGGAATACTATATTTTCGAGCCCGACCAGACCGGCACGCGCCTGCGCGATGCGCTGGTCGAGCGCGCCAAGGCGGGGATCAAGGTGCGCATGCTGGTCGATGCGCTGGGCTCCAAGCGCGTCAACCGCAAGTTCATCGCGCCCTTGCTGGAGGCGGGCGGGGAGTTTGCGGTCTTCCACCCCACACGCATCGGCAGGCGCCTGCGCCCGGTGATCAACTTCCGCAGCCACCGCAAGATCCTGGTGGTGGACGGCCAGATCGGCTTTACCGGCGGCGTCAACATCACCGATGAAGAAGACCGCCGCGTCAACACCAACGCCTACCACGATGTGCACCTGCGCATGGCGGGGCCCATCGTCACCTGGCTGCAGACCACCTTCTTGGAAGACTGGGCCTATGCGCTGGAGAAGTCGGCCCAGGACATGCCTGCCAACCTGGACTTGCTGCTGCCCGATATGCCCGATGGCCGCCATGCGATGCAGCTGGTGAGCTCGGGCCCGGACAACCCCACCGAGCCCATCCACCGCGCCCATGTGGCCGCCATCCAGTCAGCCACCGTGCGGGTCTGGCTGACCACGCCCTACTTTGTGCCGACCGAGCCCGCCATGTATGCGCTGACCAGCGCTGCGCTGCGCGGCGTCGATGTGCGGCTGCTGGTGCCGGAGAAATCCGATTCGATCTTTGTGACGGCCGCTGCCCGCTCGTACTACGAGGAGCTGATCAGCGCCGGCGCCAAGGTCTACGAATACAGCGCGCGCATGCTGCACTCCAAGACCTTGGTGGTCGACGACAACCTGACCATCATCGGCACAGCCAACTTTGACAACCGCAGCTTTCGCCTGAACTACGAGGTTTGCGCGATTGGCTATGGGCCGGAGCTGAACGCCCGGCTGCAGGACCAGTTCAACACCGACCTGATGCGTTCCAAACAGGTGGCTTCGCGCCGCAAGCAGCGCTTTTTGCCCCGGCTGGGGGATTCGATCGCGCGCCTGTTCTCGCCGCTTCTGTAGTTGCGGGCCCACGTTGCTCTGCGGCAGTGACCGGAGCAGGCATACTAGCGGGCATGCAGAATTCCTCGTCCGCCTCCGCCAGCTTTTTCTGGCATGACTACGAAACCTTTGGCGCCGTGCCGCGCCGTGACCGCCCCGCGCAGTTTGCCGGCATCCGCACGGACATGGATCTCAACGAGATCGGCGAGCCGGTCATGCTGTACTGCCAGCCTGCGCTTGACTACCTGCCCAGCCCCCAGGCGAGCCTGATCACCGGCCTCACGCCCCAGCACTGCCTGGAGCAGGGTGTGCCCGAGCACCAGTTTGCTGCGGCCGTAGAGGCCGAGCTAGGCCGCCCCGGCACCATTGGCGTGGGCTACAACACCATCCGCTTTGATGACGAGGTGACGCGCTACATGCTGTGGCGCAACCTGCGTGACCCCTATGCCCGCGAATGGCAGAACGGCTGCGGCCGCTGGGATCTGCTCGATGTCGTACGCATGGTCTATGCGCTGCGCCCCGAGGGCATTCAATGGCCCAAGAAGGACGATGGCTCGGTCAGCTTCAAGCTTGAAGACCTGGCACGCGCCAACGGCATCCTGCATGAATCGGCGCACGATGCGCTGAGCGATGTACGCGCCACCATTGGCCTGGCACGCCTCATCAAGCGCCTGCAGCCGCGCCTGTTTGATTTTGCGCTGGGCCTGCACAAGAAGGACCGCGTGATGCAGGAGCTGGCCCTGCCGGCCCCCCCCGCCAATGCCCGGCCTTTTCTGCATGTATCGGGCATGTACGGGGTCGAGCGCGGCTGCATTGCCGTGGCCTGGCCGCTGGCCCAGCACCCGACAAACAAGAACGAGATCATCGCCTGGGACCTGTCGCAGGACCCGAGCCACCTGGCGGAGCTGTCGGTGGACGAGATGCGCCTGCGCATGTTCAGTGCGGCGGCGGATCTGCCCGAAGGCACGACGCGCCTGCCGATCAAGACGGTGCACCTGAACAAATCGCCGATGGTGGTCAGCAGCCTGCGTACGCTCAGCGCCGAGCAGGCCGCCCGCTGGCAGATCGACATGGACCAAGCGCTGCGCCATGCCGCGATTGCCCGCGATCTGCCCGATATGAGCGCCACCTGGGCTGCCGTGTTTGACCGCCCGCCGCTCGAAGGTGTGGATGTGGACCAGGATCTGTACAGCGGCTTTATCGGCCAGGGCGACCGCCGCCGCCTGACCCAGCTGACCACCATGCACCCGCAGGAGCTGGCTGTGGCCAAGCCCGGTTTTGACGATGAGCGCCTGCATGAGCTGCTGTTCCGCTACCGGGCGCGCAATTTTCCTGATTCCTTGACGCCTGATGAGCAGCAGCGCTGGCTGGAGCTGCGCGTTGCCTTTTTGCAAGAGGGCTTGGGCGGCGCGCGCACGGCCGAGCAGATGTTTGCCGAGATCGACCAGCTGTCCGAAACCGCTGATGAGCGCGCCGAAGAGATTCTCGGCACCCTCTACGACTGGGCCGATGCGATCATGCCCGATGCCTGAGCGGTATTGAATCAGGCTACCGCCAGCGCCTGCTGCAGGTTATCGCGCGCCTGCGCCTCCAGCCGGGCCTGCATGGTCGCCGTCTGGTAAATGGCCGGGCGCTGCAAAAAGCTGCGCAGCACCGCCTGTCGGCGCAGCGCATAGTCGGCAGCGGGCACCCAGGCATATTCGGCCTGGATCTGCGCCTGGTACTGCGCAAAACGCGCGGCGGGCGCGCCCAGGATGGACAAATCAATATCCAGCATCCAGGCGCTGTCTGCCGGCAGCTGCGCTTGCGCGGGCAGGAAATGGCAGGTGGACATGATCAGCGCATCAACGCGCAGCACCGCATCTGGCTCGGCACCTGCTGACTGCAGCACCGCTTGCGCCCACTGGGCACTGCGCAGCTCATTGTCCTTGGCCTGCGGGTCATAAATCGCGTCGTGAAAGCACAGGGCCAGCGCCAGCTCCGCCGGCTGCGCTACCTGTGGGCGCAATTGCTCCAGCCATTGCAGGCATTCGGCAATATGCTGCAGGCCGTGGTAATGGCGATCAGGCCCGGCATGCGCTGCCAACAGCTGCGGCAAGGCATCCGTGGCCGGGGTCAGGCCCAGGTCCTGCCAGGCACGATCCCAGGCGGCGCTGAAAATCTGGACATCTGCGCTGCTGCTGGTCATGGCAACTCCTGAAGACGTCTCGTCTGCAATCAACCAAAGAACTGGTAGCAAACCACAATGGCGGCCACCACGCCCGAGAACTCAGCCAGCAGCGCGCAAGGCACCGCATGGCGCGCGCGCTGTATGCCCACGGCGCCAAAGTACACCGCCAGCACATAGAAGGTGGTCTCGGTGCTGCCCTGGATGATGGCGGCGGCCAGCGCCGGGAAGCTGTCCACGCCATGGCTTTGCATGGTCTCGATCAGCATGGCGCGCGCGGCGCTGCCCGAGAACGGCTTGACAAGCGCAGTGGGCAGCGCATCGACAAAGCGCGTGTCCATGCCGCTCAGGTCGACCAGCCAGCGGATGCCGTCGAGCGCATAGCCCAGCGCGCCGGAGGCGCGGAACAGGCCCACGGCGCAGAGCATGGCCACCAGGTAGGGCAGCAGGCCCTTGGCGACATCAAAGCCTTCCTTGGCGCCTTCGATAAAGCTCTCGTACACGGGCACCTTGCGCAGCGCGCCCACCACGACAAACAGCACCACCAGGCCAAACAAGGTCAGGTTGCCCAGGAGGGACGACACCTGCGCCATCGCCGTGGACGTCAAGGTCGCCAAAAAGGCCATGAATCCGGCCAGCACCAGGCCCACCGGCAGCAGATAGGCCAGTACCACCGGGTGCCACAGCGGCAGGCGCTGCACGATGGCCACCGACACCAAGCCCACCAGCGTCGAGACCGAGGTGGCCAGCAAGATCGGCAGAAAGACCAGGGTTGGGTCGGGCGCGCCTTGCTGCATGCGGTACATGAAGATGGTCACCGGCAGCAGGGTCAGCGACGAGGCATTGAGCACCAGAAACAGAATCTGCGCATTGCTGGCCGCGGTGGGCGAGGGGTTGATCTCTTGCAGCGCGCGCATGGCCTTGAGGCCGATGGGGGTGGCGGCGTTGTCCAGCCCCAGCGCGTTGGCGGCAAAGTTCAGGGTCATCAGGCCCAGGGCCGGGTGGCCGCGCGGCACATCGGGCATCAGCCGGGCAAACAAGGGCGCGAGCCAGCGGGCCAGCATATCGACCAAGCCAGCCTTTTCGGCAATCTTCAAAAAGCCCAGCCAGAGCGTGAGCGTGCCAAACAGCAGCACCATCACCTCGACCGAAAGCTTGGCCATGGCAAACAGCGCCTGCACCATGTCGCCAAAAATCTGCGCATTGCCGCCCAGCAGCCACTGCGCGAATGCGGCCAAGGCCGCCACCACAAAAAAACCCAGCCACAAGCCATTGAGCATGGGACATCCTTCGTCATCCGGCGCGCCGCAGCACCGGGGCGGTGCGCCATGCCGCTGATTGTGCGCGATGCCGCAGCCCGGCCGGGCCAGCCAGCGCGGAAACTGTGCAGGGTGCTGCAAAAGCCCCTCTGGGCTGCTCGCGTGTATGCGGGAAAACCACAGGCTGGCCGGCGCAGCCCTGCGCACATTTGTCAGCGGTATGCAAGACAAAGGGAAATAATGGCTGCACAACAAAAGATGGAGACAGACTTCGATGAGCCGTTTTGCCGACTTTTACGCCCGCTCGATCCACGACCGCGATGCCTTCTGGGCCGAGCAGGCCCAGCGCATCGACTGGCATGTGCCGCCCCAGCAGATCTGTGACTACAGCAACCCGCCATTTGCGCGCTGGTTTGTCGGCGGCCAGACCAACCTTTGCCACAACGCCATCGACCGCCATGTGGCCGAGCGCGGCGACCAGGCGGCGCTGATTGCGGTATCGACCGAGACCAATACCGAGCGCAGCTACAGCTATGCCGAGTTGCACCGCGAGGTGCAGCGCATGGCCGCAGCGCTTCTGGAGCTGGGCGTCAAAAAAGGCGACCGCGTGCAGATCTACATGCCGATGATTGCCGAGGCCGCCATTGCGATGCTGGCCAGCGTGCGCATCGGCGCCATCCATTCCGTGGTGTTTGGCGGCTTTGCCTCGGGCTCGCTGGCCACCCGCATTGACGATGCCCAGCCCACGGTCATCATCAGCGCCGATGCCGGCTCGCGCGCCGGCAAGGTCGTGCCCTACAAGCCCTTGCTGGATGAGGCGATTGCGCTGGCCAGCCACCAGCCCCAGGCGGTGCTGATGGTGGACCGGGGCCTGGCTCCCATGCAGTGGGTAGCTGGCCGGGACCATCTTTGGGCCGATCTGCGTGCCGAGCACCTGGATGCGCAGGTGCCCTGCGAATGGGTGGAGGCCACCCACCCCAGCTACACGCTCTACACCAGCGGCACCACCGGCAAGCCCAAGGGCGTGCAGCGCGATACCGGCGGCTACACGGTGGCGCTGGCCGCCAGCCTGCCGGCGATCTTCGATGCCAAGCCCGGCCAGACCTTTTTTTGCACCAGCGATATCGGCTGGGTCGTGGGCCACAGCTACATCATCTATGCGCCGCTGATTGGCGGCATGGCCACCCTCATGTACGAAGGTGTGCCGCTGCGCCCGGACCCGGGCATCTGGTGGAGCCTGGTCGAGAAATACAAGGTCACGCACATGTTCTCGGCGCCCACCGCGATCCGCGTGCTCAAAAAGCAGGACCCGGAGTACCTCAGCAAGTACGACCTGAGCAGCCTGCAGGCGCTGTGGCTGGCCGGCGAGCCGCTCGATGAGCCCACAGCCAGCTGGATCAGTGGTGCCATCGGGCGCCCCATCATCGACAACTACTGGCAGACCGAGACCGGCTGGCCGATCCTGACGCTGTGCAACGGCATTGAGCCCCAGCCATCGCGCTTTGGCAGCCCGGGCAAGGCCGTGTTTGGCTACCACATCAAGCTGATCGATGGCGATACCGGCGCCGAGCTGGTAGAGCCGATGCAAAAGGGCGTGATCGCCATCGAAGGCCCCTTGCCCCCTGGCTGCCTGATGACCGTCTGGCGCGACGACCAGCGCTTTGTCAACACCTACTGGAAGAGCATCCCCGGCCGCCTGGTCTACAGCACCTTTGACTGGGGTGTGCGCGACAAGGACGGTTACTACTTTATCCTGGGCCGCACCGACGATGTGATCAATGTCGCCGGCCACCGCCTGGGCACGCGCGAGATCGAAGAGAGCATCTCCGGCCACCCCGATATTGCAGAAGTTGCCGTCGTGGGCGTGGCCGATGCCTTGAAAGGCCAGGTGGCGCTGGCCTTTGCGGTGCCGCGCAGCAATGCGGTGGCGGGCGACAGCGCCGCCTGCAGCGCGCTGGAAAAATCCGTCTGCAACCATGTCGATGCCCAGCTCGGTGCCGTGGCCCGGCCAGCGCGCGTCTACTTTGTCGCTACCTTGCCCAAGACGCGCAGCGGCAAACTGCTGCGCCGCGCGCTGCAGGCGGTGGCTGAGAAGCGCGACACGGGTGATCTGTCGACGATGGAAGACCCGGCAGCGCTGCAGCAGGTGGTGGTGGCGATGGCGGCGGCTGAACGCTAAGCCGAGTCTCCAGCAAGAGCGCATTGCGCGCTCCTTGGAAGCTGTCTGGGCACGCATCCCATGGGGTTGTGGCCGCGTTGAATCAACTTGTGCCTCCAGCCGGGACTACAGCTGGAGCGCCAAGCCAGCACAGCCAGACCCTGCAAGCGCCGATCCGAGGGAGGGTATTTGCCTTACATGGGCTGCGCAGACCCGTCGATACAGTGAAATTTTCCAATTCGACAGGAGTTGCGCCATGGCCCAAGACAATCCGCGTGAAAAATTGTGGGAACTGATCAAGGACATTCGCTTTGCGATGATCACGCACCAGCATGAACATGGCAGCTTGCATGCCGCGCCGATGACCACGGCCAACAAAGAGGGCATGGATGAGGATAAAAATTTGTATTTCCTGCTGGGTAGGGACTCTGATTTGTCGCGGTGCCTGAGCACCTCCAGCGCCATTAATGTGTCCTACGCCGATCCCAACAAGGACAGTTATGTTTCGGTATCGGCAACGGGATCCCTCAGTGACGATCTGGCGCTGAAAGAGCAGTTGTTCAGCCCGATGGCCAAAGCTTGGTTTCCCGATGGCCCGGCCGATCCCAATTTGCAGATCCTGGTGGCGCGGGTTGATTTTGCCGAATACTGGGATGTGAAAGAAAACAAGCTGGTGCAGCTGTTCAAAATGGCCAAATCAGCGGTGACCGGTGAACGCCCCGATGGCATGGGCGAGCACCGCGAGATCAAGCTGTAAATCTCGGGCCATCGGCTCCAACTGCATGCCCTGCGCCATGGTCCATGGCGCAGGGCATGCCTTGTTCAGGTTGCGCTGGCGTGCTGCATGCCGTAGGCCCGCTCCACCTTCGCCACCCGCACCTGGTAATGCGCATACCAGCGCTCGGCGCCCATGCGCTGGGCGACCAGGTGGTCGCTCTGGGCCTTCCAGCGGCGGATGTCTTCCTCGGTCTGCCAGTACGACACGGTGATGCCCAGGCCGTCGCTGCCCCGGGTGCTTTCGGCGCCCAGAAAGCCAGGTTGCTGCTCGGCAAGCAGCACCATCGCATCGGCCATGTCGGCATAGGATTGGTGCTCGGTGTCGGTACGCTGCGAGGTGAAGATGACGGCGTAGTACGGAGGCTGGGGGGTGTTGGCAAAGGCGGCGCTGTGCATGGCGGTGGCTCTGGGTGGGCGCAAACAATAAAAAAGCCAGCACGGAGGCTGGCTTGGCGGGTTCAGGGCGCGGGCATCACAGCGTGGCATCCCTGCATAAGCTGGCTCAGCGGATCAGGTCCTTGAGCTTGTCGGGCTGGCCGTTGGCCTCGTCGGCACCTTCCATCGGTGCCTTGCGCTTGGTGATGCTCTTCCAGCCATCGGCCAATGCCAGCTCGGCATTGAGCTTGATAAAGGCCAGCTGGTCTGCGGGCACATCTTCCTCGGCGTAGATGGCGTTGGCAGGGCACTCGGGGATGCAGACGGCGCAGTCGATGCATTCGTCCGGATCGATGGTCAGGAAGTTCGGGCCTTCGCGGAAGCAGTCAACAGGGCAGACGTCCACACAATCGGTGTATTTGCACTTGATGCAGTTTTCGGTGACGACGTGGGTCATGGAATGGTTTTCGCCAGTGATTCAGACAAACAAACAGCGGAGGATTTTACGGTTTTTGTGCACAAGCACCTAGCCGACCTCCGAATAACGTGGTTTTTAACTGCGGGACTGCTGGCTTGACTCCACCAGTACCGCAGCGGCCGTGCTGTTGGAGGCCGTGTCCACGAGGATCAAGGAGCCCAGCTCGCGTGAGCGCACAAAGGCCGCTGCCGGAATCGCTTCTTGCAGGCTGATCTCCACCCGGCCAATGGCATTGGGTTCGAGCTGCTCAGCGTCCTGGCGCTCCAAGGTGTTGATATCCAGGCGGTTGAGCACCTTGCGCACCTTGGCCTTGATCCAGCGGCGGCCATGCAGCGCCCAGTAGACGCGGCCGGCCAGCAGGGGCTCGTTGTCCATCCAGGCGATGGTGGCGGTGATCTCGCGCGTTGCGGGCCAGGCAGGCTGCTCGGCGGGGGTGTCAAAGTCATCGTCGGCGGCATTGGCCGCAGCCGCTGCCGGGGCGGCAATGATCCAGTCGCCGCGCGAGACATCGACCTCACGGTCCAGCACGATGCCGGCGCTCTGGCCTGCGCCGCGTGCGATGGGCTTGCGGGTGTGGTCCAGCACCTGGGCCACGCTGGCGCGCTGGCCACTGGGCAGAATCTGCACCGCAGTGCCGGGCGCCACATCGCCGGTGCCGACGCGGCCCCAGAAAATGCGGCGGCCCTGGTGGGTGTCGGCCGAGGCGGAGAACTTCTCCACCCACTGCACCGAAAACGCCAGCGGTTGGCCAGCGTCAGCCGGCGTGGTGGGCAGCGTCTCGAGCAGCTGCAGCAGGCTCGGGCCCTGGTAGCCGGCCCAGTCGGGGTGCGCAGTCACCACGTTCCAGCCCTTCAGGGCCGAGACGGGGATGGTAGCTGCCACGGTGATGCCAGCCGCCTGGGCGAAGGCGGCCAGCGCATTGCGGATATTGGCAAAGGCCAGCGCCGGGTCGGCCACCGCATCGAGCTTGTTGACCGCAAACACCAGCGAATGCACACGCAGCAGATGGGCCAGCAGGCTGTGGCGGCGGGTCTGGGGCAGCAGGGCGAGCTGCGGGTTTTGCCAGTCCAGCTTGGTGGCATCGACCAGCACCACGGCCGCATCGGCGCTCGATGCCGCGGTCACCATGTTGCGGGTGTACTGCTCATGGCCGGGCGCATCGCCAATGATGAACTTGCGCGTTTCGGTGGCGAAGTAGCGGTAGGCCACATCGATGGTGATGCCTTGCTCTCGCTCGGCCGACAGCCCATCGGTGAGCAGGGCCAGGTCGGTCTCGCCGCTGCGCTGCACGCCGGCGAGCTGGTCTTGCAACACCGATTTGCTGTCGACCAGCAGGCGGCCGATCAAGGTGGACTTGCCATCATCGACCGAGCCGCAGGTGATAAAGCGCAGCGCCGATGCGGTGTGCAGGTGGTCTTGGGCAGGGGTGCGCACGGCGGTCAGGGTATCGGTAGTCATCAGAAGTATCCGTCTTTCTTGCGCTTTTCCATCGAGGCATCGCTGGTCTTGTCGTCCATGCGGGTAGCACCTCGCTCGCTCACATCGGCAGCCAGGGTCTCCAGCACAATGTCGTCGGCCGAGGCGGCATCGCTGCTCACCGGGCAGGTGCAGGTGATGTCGCCGACGGTGCGAAAGCGCACGGTGCGGTTCTCGACGGTTTCGCCGTCGCGGGCGGGGGTGAGCGGCGTGACGGGCACGAGCAGGCCCTTGCGCTCGACCACGTCGCGCTGGTGGGCGTAGTAGAGGCTGGGCAGCGCGATGTTTTCGCGGGCAATGTACTGCCAGACATCGAGCTCGGTCCAGTTGCTGATCGGGAACACGCGGAAATGCTCGCCCGGAGCCAGGCGGGTGTTGAACAGGGTCCAGAGCTCGGGGCGCTGGGCCTTGGGCTGCCACTGGCCAAAGCTGTCGCGGTGGCTGAAGATGCGCTCCTTGGCGCGGGCCTTTTCCTCGTCGCGGCGGGCGCCACCAATCAGCGCGTCAAAGCGGAACTCCTCGATCGCTTCGAGCAAGGTCACCGACTGGTGCACATTGCGCGATTCGCCGGGGTGGGCCAGGCGCACGGTGCCGCGCGCCATCGAGTCCTCGACGCTGCGCACGATCAGATCGGCACCCAGTTCCTTGGCGCGCAGATCGCGGAAATCGGTCACTTCGGGGAAGTTGTGGCCGGTGTCGATCATCAGCAAGGGGTAGGGGATGCGGCCGGCGCCAAAGGCTTTTTCGGCGCATTTGAGCATCACCAGCGAATCCTTGCCGCCGGAAAACAGCAGCGCTGGGCGCTCAAAGGCGGCTGCCACTTCGCGCAGGATAAAGATGGTTTCTTCTTCCAGCGCATCGAGGTGCTGGTTGCTCAGGTGGTTGAGCACATCGGTTTCAACACGGGCGTTCATATCGGATGGACTTTCTTGTCGGGCGGGCTGCATGCGGTCAGTGGGCGATATCAGTGCGCAATGTGCAGGCCGCATTCGCGGTTGTCTTCGCCCTTGGTGGGATCCACATAGTCGAAGTTGTTGGGCAGACCGTGTTGTTCGCAGTAGTCGTACAGATCCTTGGACGACCAGTGCAGCAGGGGTGCGACCTTGATGAGGCCATCGGGGTTCAGACTGACCGGATCCATCTGGGCACGCACGGCCGTGTCGGTGGCGCGCAGCGCGGTGAACCACACGCGCGGCTGGGTCTCGCGCAGCGCGCGGGCAAAGGGCTCGAGCTTGACCTCTTCGGTAAAGGCGGCGTGGCGCGGATCATCCAGCGCGGGCGTGGCGCCTTCAATGGCTTCGCGGTGGGCGCGCGAGCGGCGTGGCAGGTAGATCTGCAGGTTCAGCCCCAGCTGGCGCGTCACCTCGTCGGCAAAGCGGTAGGTGGCCTCGGTGTTGTAGCCGTTGTCCATCCAGACCACGGGCACATCGGGCTGGACCTGGCTCACCAGGTGCAGGATCACCGCTTCAAAGGGGCGGAAATTGGTGGTCACGATGCTGGTCTGGCCCAGCGACAGCGCCCAGCGCACCAGGGCTGCGGCGTCCTTGCCCAGCTCGGCATTCACGCGGGCCAGTTCTTGGGGGGTGAGGGTGGTCGTGCTCATGCGGCGGCCTGGTCAAAATGGGGCTTGGCTTCCACGTCGCCTTGGTAAAAACCGGCAAAACGCTCGAACTGGCGCGCGGCATCGGCCACGTCCACGCCTTCCTTGAGCACCGCGCTGCTGAAGCCGGTGCGGTGCATCTGCACCAGCTGGTCGATCAGTACATCGCCCAGCGCACGGATATCGCCCTTGAAGCCACGGCGGCGGCGCAGCAGGTAGGCCTGGCTGAACGCGCGGCCATCGGTGAAAGACGGAAAGTCGAGGTCAATGCGCTCCACGCCATCAAGCGAGACTTGCAGCGCATCGGCATCGTTGGCCAGCAGCAGCACGCTGCGGTCGCCTTCGCCAGCGGGCTGGTGGTCGCCGGCGGCCAGGATCTGGAAATCGTTCGGAATGCTCATCGTTGTTCTGCTCAATGCTCAGGCTTGGGTGGTTTCTGCGGCGGTGTCAGCGGCTTCGGGCAGGCGGGCGGACTTGCCCGCTTCCTTGAAGGGGTCCAGGCCCACGCGGCGCACGGTGTCGATAAACAGCTCGCCGTTGCCCCGCAGATCGCGGTAGGCTGTCAGCACGGCTTCGATCACGCCGGGCACTTCGGCAGCGCTGAACGAGGGGCCAATGGCCTTGCCAGCCTGGGGCGCGCCCGACAAGGTGGCGCCGTCAGAGCCGCCCACGGTGATCTGGTACCACTCCTTGCCGTCCTTGTCGACGCCCAGGATGCCGATATGGCCGCTGTGGTGGTGGCCGCAGCTGTTGATGCAGCCGCTGATATGCAGGTCGATGTCGCCGATGTCGTCGAGTTCGTCCAGGTCCTGGTAGCGCTCGGTAATGGCTGCTGCAATCGGCAGGCTGCGGGCATTGGCCAAGGCGCAGAGGTCACCGCCGGGGCAGGCGATCATGTCGGTCAGCAGGTCCACATTGGTGCTGGCCAGGCCCAGGGCCTTGGCCTGCAGCCACAGGTCATGCAGCTGGCTCACATGCACCCAGGGCAGCACCACGTTCTGGTCGTGGGTCACACGGGCTTCGCCGGCGGAGAACTGGTCCACCAGCTGGGCCAGCGCATCGAGCTGCTCGCCCGAGGCATCGCCCGGCGCCTGGCCGACGCGTTTGAACGACAGCACCACCGCGCGCAGCTGCGGGTTTTGGTGGGCGCGCACATTGCGGCTCACCCAGCGGCCAAAGGCTGGCTCACGCACGCCTTGCTCGGTCAGCTGGTGCTTGGCCTCGGTGGCGTTGACCTGCGGGTAGCCCGACAGGTCGGGGGCCACAAAGCAGGCCGCCACGCGGTCAAACTCGGCCTGGGGGATGGTGTGCGGGCCGCCATCGACCTCGACGATCTGGCGGAACTCTTCTTCCACCGAGTCGATATAGACCTGGCCCTCGGCCTTCACCAGGATCTTGATGCGGGCCTTGTACTTGTTGTCACGGCGGCCGCGCTCGTTGTAGACGCGCACAATAGCTTCAATGTAGTTGAGCACCTGGTTCCAGGGCAGAAACTCGCGGATCGGAGTGCCGATCACCGGCGTGCGGCCCATGCCGCCGCCGACAAACACCTTGAAGCCGATCTCGCCGGCCTCGTTCTTGGTCAGGTGCAGGCCCACATCGTGCCAGCCGGTGGCGGCGCGGTCTTCTTGCGAGCCACTGATCGCAATCTTGAACTTGCGCGGCAGGAAGGCGAACTCGGGGTGCAGGGTGGTCCACTGGCGCAGCACTTCGGCATAGGGGCGGGGGTCCACCAGCTCATCCACCGCCACGCCGGCGAGCGCATCGGTCGTCGTGTTGCGGATGCAGTTGCCGCTGGTCTGGATGCCGTGCAGGTTGACGCTGGCCAAGAGGTCCATCACATCGGCGGACTTGGACAGCGGAATCCAGTTGAACTGCACATTGGTGCGGGTCGTGAAATGCGCGTAGTGCGTGGGCAGGTAGGTGGTGCCCATCGCGCCCTGGGTCTTGAGCGCATCCTGGTAGAGCTGGGCGTCGGGCGCGTCGTACTCGCGGGCAATGCGGGCCAGCACGCGGATCTGGGCGGAGTTGATCTCGCCATAGGGCACTGCCACCCGCAGCATCGGTGCGTAGCGTTGCACATACCAGCCGTTTTGCAGACGCAGCGGGCGGAATTCTTCTTCACTCAGCCGGCCCGTTTCCCAGCGTTGGAGCTGGTCACGGAACTGGTCTGCTCGGGCCTGGACAAACTGGCGATCAAATGGGGTGTATTGGTACATCGTGGTGCGGAAGTTGCAGCTACCGAGCCCTGGTGTGCCCGCTGCCCCAATGGCGGCGGAGCTGGGCTGTTGCGATGTACTGTAAAAAAATTTCATATAAACTCAAACTACATTTTTCTCAGTCCTGTATGACATTGAGTTATATGAAAATGGCGAATGCTAGTGAGCAAATGGCATATGGGCGCGCTGTAGGGCGCCCCAAAGACAGGGCGTAGCGGAGATGGCGTCTGCATCCGCCCCTCACTTTAAAAAGGCATAGGGGGCGCCGCAGGGCATCCCATGGATAGAGCGGGGCGAAGACGGCATTCGCATCCCCCCCTCGCGCTAAAGCGCTGGCTTATTTGCAGTAGCGGTCGCTGGCCAGCGCCAGGGCCAGCGGATTGGGCAGTGGCAAGGGCTCGGCATGCAGGCGGGCGGCCAGCAGCTCGGCGCAGAGCAGCGCCCAGGTGAGCCCGCGCGACCCCATCGCCGTGGCGACCCAGGGGCTGGCCAGGCCTTCAGGCAGCGTCTGCTGGACCTGGGAGGGCAGCAGCGGGCCCACCAGCGGCAGCCGGTCGGTCGATGCGCAGCGCAGCTGGGCCCAGTGTTGGGCGCGCGCAAAGGCCTGCGCATCTGGCCGGTGGCCTTCCGGTAGCAGAGTTTGCAGCTTGGCCCCATTACCGGCATGCGCTGCGGCGGCATCCTCGGCCGACGGCGGCAGCGCGGATTGGCCGCGCTCAAAGCTCGATCCCATGACCCAGGCTGCTTCTCCCGTCTGCCCAATGCGGAAATAGGGCACCCAGCTGCCATGGCCG
>NZ_KE148532.1:0-407 GCF_000410635.1 Comamonas sp. B-9 | reverse complement strand
AAGGGTTTGCAGCGCCTGGGCAGCGGCCAGGCTCTGGCCGTTGATGCGCATGCAGGCCGATTGCGGCCCGGCGCAGAGGACGACCAGATCGGCCTGCGCCCATGGCTGGCCTTGGCCATCGCTCAGGCACCACTGGGGCTGGCCGTCTTCGCTTGCCAGCGCATCGAGCGCATGCACAGGTGCATCGCCGACAAAACGGATGCCCGGGTGGTCCATCAAGGCCTGCACCAGCGCAGCCGGCCGCAGCCAGCCGCCGCGTGGGTGCCAAAGCGCGGGGGTATCTGCCGGCAAGCCCAGCGCTTCGAGTGTGGCGGCGCTGGCCTCTTCACTCCAGTCGGCCGCAGGCGCGGCCAAGCTGTCCTTCCAGGCGGGTGGCCGTTCATGGGCGCTGCGGCGCGTGGGCGCGG
>NZ_APCR01000268.1:0-29606 GCF_000410635.1 Comamonas sp. B-9 | reverse complement strand
CGGCGCCCAGCAGCCAGGCCGGCCATGCCGGGCCTCGATGGCCTGGAGGGCGTGGTGTGTGGAGGGGATGGATGCCGGCCCGGGTGGGGGCTGGCTGCGGGATGGTCATGGCGGCTTCTCCTGTGGTGGCAGACCGCGCGCAACCCGGCCTTGGCAGCGCAGGGCCCGCCAGCGGCGGCCCGCACCGCAGGCCCCAGTTGCAGGCGGTATCCCTATGCGATGCCAGCGACTGTAGAAAGCGGCAACGAACACCAGGCCGACGGGAACATGACAAATTTGTAATCCACGCCCGCGCGCACCATCAGGGACAATGGCAGCCATGAGACTGCTGCTGATTGAAGACGAAGCCAAGCTCGGCGAGTACCTTCGCAAAGGTCTGGCCGAGGAGAGCTATACGGTCGATGTCGCCACCAACGGCATCGATGGCCTGCACCTGGCCATGGAGCTGGACTACGACCTGGTCGTGCTCGACGGCATGCTGCCAGGCATCGACGGTTTTGCAGTGCTGGCGGCATTGCGCCAGGCCAAATCCACCCCGGTGCTGATGCTGACGGCCCGCAGCGATGTGCAAGACCGGGTGCGCGGCCTGCAAAGCGGCGCCGATGACTACCTGATCAAGCCTTTTGCGTTTTCCGAGCTGGTGGCCCGCATCCAGGTGCTGCTGCGCCGTGCGCAGGCCCACCCGGCGTCGCCCGAGCCCACGGTGCTGCGCCAGGCCGATCTGGAGCTGGACCTGATCCGCCGCAAGGCCGTGCGCGCCGGTGTGCGGCTCGATCTGACGGCCAAGGAGTTCAACCTGCTCGCCTTGCTGCTGCGCCGCCAGGGCGAGGTGCTCTCGCGCACCGAGCTGGCCTCGCAGGTCTGGGACATGAACTTTGACAGCGAGACCAATGTGGTCGAAGTGGCCGTGCGGCGCCTGCGCATGAAGGTGGACCAGCCTTTTGCCGCGCCCTTGATCCACACCGTGCGCGGCATGGGCTATGTGCTGGAGAGCCGGGCCCAGCCATGAGCCCGACCTCCGCCGTACCGCACCTGGGGCGCCGGCTCTCGCGCTGGATGGCGCTGCTGTCGATGCTGGGGCTGGGCGCCGTCAGCCTGGTGGTGTTCCTGGTGTTCGACAACACCTTGTCAGCCCGCCAAAAGGAGATGCTGGACCAAAAGCAGCAGTCGCTGATGCATGTGCTGCGCGATGACAGCACGGCCCACCGCGACAAGGCGCTGGACCACCTGCTCACCGATTTTCTGGCCGGCCACGGCGACTATGCGATCCGCGTGGTGGACAACGAAGGCCATGTGCTGTTCGACAGCATCCCGGCCGATTGGAGCAGCCACCACACCATGCTGCGCAGTTTTGCCGTCGGCATCACCGCGCCCCAGTACCACCAGGCGCGCGCAGCCACCGCCACCTTGGTGATGGACCTGCGCCCCGACGAGGCCTTGCTGCGCGGCCTGGGCTGGACCTTGTTTGCGGCCATGGTCGCCGGCTCCTTGCTGCTGGCGCTGTTTGGCGGCCTGCTGGTGCAGCGCAGCCTGCAGCCCATCGCCTCGCTGGTCTCGCAGATCAGCCTGCTGTCGGCCCGCGATTTTGAGCGCCGTCTGGACGGCAGCGGCCTGCCCCAGGAGCTGCAGCCTATCGTCACGCAGTTCAATGCCCTGCTCGACCGCCTGGCCGATGCCTACCGCCAGCTCGAAGCCTTCAACGCCGATGTGGCGCACGAGCTCAACACGCCGCTGGCCACCTTGATCAGCAGCACCGAAGTGGTCTTGCGCAAGCCCCGCTCGGTGGATGAGCTGCGCGATGTGCTGGAGTCCAACCTGGAGGACCTGCGCCGCATCGCCGCGATGGTGGGCGACATGCTCTTCCTCTCGCGTGCCGACCAGGGCGTGGGCGCGCGCGAGACCGGGGTCGTCAGCCTGGCCGCCGTGGCCCAGGATGTGGTGGAGTTCTATGAGGCCGTCGCGCTCGATGCCGACCTGCGCCTGGAAGTGCTGGGCGACGCGCAGGCCCAGGTCGATGCGCCGCTGGTGCGGCGCGCACTGTCCAACCTGCTGAGCAATGCCACCCGCTATGCGCTGGCGGGCTCTGCGATCCGCATCGACATTCGCACGCGCTGGCAGCACGAGCATGCCCATGCGGTCATCTCCGTGACCAACACCGGGCCCGACATTGCGCCCGAACATCTGCGCCACCTGTTTGACCGCTTCTACCGCGCCGATGCCTCGCGCCACAACGCCGAGCGCCACCATGGCCTGGGCCTGGCCATTGTCAAAGCCATCGCCAAGATGCATGGCGGCTCGGTGTTTGCCCAGTCGCAGGGCGGCGAGACGACGTTTGGGCTGATCCTGCCGGTGGCGCCCGTCCTGTGACGGCGCGCTGCTTCTAGCCACACAGCGCCTTCGCCAACCGCCATCCCCATGGCTTGCAACCAGACTTCAGATCGCTTTATGCATATAATTAGCCACCTTACTATAAGCCACCACCATGCAACTCGCCCAAAAATACAACGCCCTGCTGGACGAAGCCCAGCGGCGCGGCATGCCCGATGTGGCAGGGATTCGCCTTTGCTTCCAGACGCTCACGCTGGCAGCAGACATTGACCGCGACTGCGCCCGCCTGCTGGCGCCGCATGGACTGTCCGAAGGGCGTTTTGTGCTGCTGTTCCTGCTCGACGCGGCACCCGATGGTCTGGCGCCCAACACCTTGGCCGAGCGTGCGGGCGTGACCCGGGCCACCGTCACCGGTCTGCTCGATGGCCTGGAGCGCGAAGGCCTGGTTGCCCGCCATGCCGAGGCCAGCGACCGCCGCGCGCTGCGCATACGGCTCACCGGCAAAGGCCGGCAGCTGGCCCAACAGGTGTTTGCGCAGCACAGCCACTGGATCGCCGGGTTGTACGGCGGGCTGTCGGCCAGCGAGCGCCAGCAGCTGGCCCAGCTGCTGGACAAGGTGGCCCGCAACCTGGGCCAGGCAGCGCCATGAACAGCCCGCGCAAAGGCGCCAGCCGCGCTGCTGATATTCCCGCCGATGTGCTGCAAGCACTGTCCAGTGGCGAAATCGCCACGGCCACGCTGGCTGAATGCACGGCGCTGGACCAGGCGCAGCTGCTGCGCACCGTCTTTCCCGGTCTCTCTGCCCAGACCCTGCAGCAAGCCGATGCGGCTTGCACGCTGGGTATTCTGGGGCGCATGGGCCGCATCGGCGAGCTGCTGCTGGATGCGTTGGGCGCCGAGGGCATCGCGCAGTGCCGCAGCCACTGGGCCGACACCGTGCGCGGCTGGGCCTGCTTTATGGTCGGCGCCCAGCCCGGGCTGGCACTGCCGGTGCGTCTCTCCGCGATCCGCAGCCTGGCAGACGATGGGCATTTTGGCGTGCGCGAATGGGCCTGGATGGCCTTGCGCCCGCACCTGGCCAGCGCTCTGGACGAGGCCATCGCACAGCTGCTGCCCTGGACGGCATCGCCGTCTGACAAGCTGCGCCGCTTTGCCTGTGAGGCACTGCGCCCGCGTGGCGTCTGGTGTGCCCATATCGCCGCGCTCAAAAAGGCACCCGCGCAGGCCCTGCCACTGCTGCAAGCGTTGCGCGCCGATCCTTCTGTCTATGTGCAGGATTCCGTCGCCAACTGGCTCAACGACGCCGCCAAGGACCAGCCCGACTGGGTGCGCGAGCTCTGCAGCCAGTGGCTGGGCGATACGCCATCGCCCAGCACCGCACGTATCTGCCAACGCGCGCTGCGCAGTATTCGCTGAAAGAAGCCCCAGCCATGTCTTGCTACCTTGTCGAACTCTACACACCGAACGCCGCCTGGCAGGCGCTGCCTGCTGCACAGCGCCAGCAGTTTCTGGCCACCATCGGCCAGGGCCTGGGGCAGCTTTCCAGCCTGGGGATTGAACTGTTGTCGCTGGCAGAGACCGATGCCGCCATTGCGCAAGCCAGCCCGCACCAGTACCTGGGCATCTGGCGCTTTCCCAACCCGCAAGCACGCGATGCCTTGCTGGCCGCGATCGAGGCCAGCGGCTGGTACCAGTACTTTACGCATGTGAATGCCGCCAGTGGTACAGGCGCTGTGGATGCCCATCTGGCAGCATTGGCAGCGGCTTGAGGAACCGCCCTACTCAGGCATAGGCCTGTGCATCCTTGTCGGTGATGGCCCGCAGCACCCGCGCCGGGTTGCCGGCGCTCACCACGCCTTCGGGCACATCCTTGGTAACGATGGCGCCGGCCGCAATCACGCTGCCCGCACCGATGCTGACACCGGGCAGCACCTGCACACCCGCCCCGATCCAGACGTTGTCGCCAATGGTGATGGGCAGGGCGAATTCCAGCCCCTGGTTGCGCCGCGCAGCATCGAGCGGGTGGCCGGAGGTGTAGAGGCCGACATTGGGCGCGATAAAGACGTTGTTGCCGATGCGGACCTTGGCGGCATCGAGGATGACCAGGTTCACATTGGTGTAGAAGTTATCGCCAATCTCGATGTTGAAGCCGTAGTCGCACAAGAAGGGGCCATCGAACACGGGATTGCGGCCCAGCTTGCCCAGCAGGCCGCGCAGGATGGCTTCGCGCTCGGCACGCAGGTGCGCGCCGATCTGCTGGAAGGCAAACAGCTTTTCCTTGGCGGCATCGCGCAGCTGCAGCACGCTGGGGTCATGGTTGGCGTCGTACAGCAGGCCGGCAGCGGCTTTTTCCATCTCGGTCATCGGTGTCTCTCGTCCTCTCGGTGGCAAAAGGACTGAGTCTACCTGCTGCTTGGCGGGCGTCAGATGACGTGGCTCGGTGGATGGGCTTCAGGCAGCCGTCACCGCAGCCGACGGCGCTATGCGCAGCGGAATCGTCACCGGCCCGTCATTCATCAGGTAGACCTTCATGTCCGCGCCAAAGCGGCCCGTCGCCACCTCGGGGTGCAGCGCGCGCGCCTGCGCCACGACATAGTCGTACAGGCGCTCACCATCGGCCGGGGGCGCGGCCTGGGTAAAGCTGGGGCGGTTGCCGCCGCTGGTGTCTGCGGCCAAGGTGAACTGGCTCACGATCAGCAGGCCGCCGGCCACATCGACCACGCTCTTGTTCATCTTGCCGGCCTCGTCCTGAAAGATGCGCAGCTTGAGCATCTTGGCCAAAAACTTGTCGGCTTCTGCCTGGCTGTCGCCACGCTCGGCGCAGACCAGGGCCAGCAGGCCATGGCCGATCTGGCCGATCACCTGGCCGTCCACTTCAACACGCGCTTCGCGCACCCGTTGCAATACGCTGATCATCGGAGATTCTTGCTTCCGCAAAGGCGGCAGGCCAGGGCGCTGCAGCCGAGGTTCATGGTTCAGGGGCTGGGTGCATCGCCAACGCGCTGCACGGCCTCGGTCTGGGTTTGCACGCCCAGTGGCAGCACTTCCATGCTGATACGTGCCTGCGGCAGCTCCTGCAGCAAAGCGGCCTCCAGCTGCATGCGCAGCTGGGTGGCATGGGCGAGGGTCCAGCCGCCGGGCATGTGCAGGTGCATGTCGATAAAGTGCAGCGCGCCGGCGCGCCGGGTGCTGAGCTTGTCGCAATGCACAGCGCCGCCGGTTTGCGCCTCAAAGCTGCGCACGCAGTGCTCGATCTTGGCAAGGGTCTCGGCATCGATGGACTCGTCCATCAGGCCCTGCGACGAACGCCAGACCAACTGGCCACCCTCTTTGAAGATATGCAAGGCCACCGCAATGCCCAGCACTGCATCGAGCCAATGCCAGCCCGTCAGCATTGCCAGCAGCAAGCCGCCGACCACACCGACCGAGGTCCAGACATCGGTCATCAGGTGGCGGCCATCGCCTTCCAGCGCCATCGAATGGTGCGCGCGGGCCGCCCGCAACATGACGAAGGCCAGCCCGCCGTTGAGCGCCGTGCTGAGCATGGACAGCGCAATGCCCCAGCCCAGCTGCTCGAGCGGCTGGGGATGGAGCAAACGGTCCACCGAAGCCCAGACGATGGCCATGGCCGCGCCAAAGATCAGCAGGCCCTCAAAGCCGGCCGAGAAGTACTCCGCCTTGGTGTGGCCATAGGGGTGGCCCTCGTCGGCCGGGCGCTTGGCAATGGTCACCATGCCCAGTGCAAACAAGGCGCCCACCAGGTTGACCAGCGACTCCAGCGCATCGGACAGCAGGCCCACCGAGCCGCTGACGGCCCAGGCGCTGGTCTTCAAGGCAATGGTGGCAATGGCCACCACCACCGAGATGCGCAGCAGGTTCTCGGGCGTGGTCCAGCGGCTGTGCGCTGCGGCGGATAAGGCAGGCTTCATGGCGGGCGGGGTGTGGCCTGGCTTACAGCAGGCGCGCCTTGACAGTCTTGCCCTTGACCCGGCCGCTGTTGAGCCGGTCCACCGCCTGGTGGGCGATATCACGGCTGACGGCCACATAGGTCGAGAAGTCGTTCACATTGATCTTGCCGATCTGCTCCTTGGTATAGCCAAAGTCGCGCGTCATCGCGCCCAGCACATCGCCGGCACGGATCTTTTCCTTGCGTCCGCCGATGATCTGGATGGTGCGCATCGCTGGCACCATGGGTTGGTTGGAGGCGGGGGTCAGCTCGCTCAGCGGGTGCCATTGCGACTCGCGCCCTTGCAGCAGCTCGATCTTGCCGACCGAGCCCATCTCGTCCATGCTGGCCAGGCTCAGCGCCAGGCCTTCGGCATCGCCCCGGCCGGTGCGGCCAATGCGGTGGATATGCACTTCGGCATCGGGTGTGGTGTCCACATTGATGACGGCGGCGAGGTTGGCGATATCGAGGCCGCGCGCGGCCACATCGGTGGCCACCAGCACGCTGCAGCTGCGGTTGGCAAACTGCACCAGCACCTCGTCGCGCTCGCGCTGTTCCAGCTCGCCAAACAGCGCCAAGGCGCTTACGCCCTGGGCCTGCAGCACCTCGACCAGGTCGCGGCACTGCTGCTTGGTGTTGCAAAAGGCGATGGACGATTCGGGCCGGAAATGCGCCAGCAGCTGCGATACGGCATGCAGGCGCTCGGATTCCTTGACCTCGTACCAGCGCTGCGCGATCTTGTGCGCGCTGTGCTGCGAGGCGACCTTGACGGTCTGCGGATCGCGCATAAAGCGCTCGGCCAGCTGGGCAATGCCCTCGGGATAGGTGGCCGAGAACAGCAGGGTCTGGCGCTCGGCCGGGCATTGGCTGGCCACGGTGACGATGTCGCCATAAAAGCCCATGTCCAGCATACGGTCGGCCTCGTCCAGCACCAGAGTGTTGAGGGCGGCCAGGTCGATCACGCCGCGCTCCATCAGGTCCATCACCCGGCCCGGGGTGCCAACGATGATGTGGGCACCGTTTTCCAGGCTGGCGATCTGGTTGCGCGAAGGCACACCGCCATAGACGGTGACGACCTTGATGTTCTCTTCGGCGCGCGCCAGGCGGCGGATTTCGGTGGCGACCTGGTCGGCCAGCTCACGGGTGGGGCAGAGCACCAGCGATTGCACGGCAAACCAGCGCGGGTTCAGCCGGGCGAGCAGGGCCAGGCCAAAGGCGGCCGTCTTGCCGCTGCCGGTGCTGGCCTGGGCAATGACATCCTTGCCTTGCAGCGCAAAGGGCAGGCTGGCCGCCTGGATCGCCGTCATCTGCGTGTAGCCCAGCTGCTGCAGATTGGCCTGCATGGTCTGGCCCAGGGGCAGTTGGCTGAAAGAGCTGGCGTCCGCTGCGTTGGCGGTGGTATTTGGTGCATTCATGGCGCAATTATCCCGCGCCCGGCCTGGCAGCCGCTGGCGGCCCTGCGGGTACCCCTGAATCCGGCCTTGGCGCCGCCGGCCACCGGTGCCGACTGCCAGCAACACCGGGCCCTGATTTGTCATGCCAGGGCCCCAAAGCAGATGCACAATGGTGCATGACCTTTACCAAACCTGCCTTTACCGCACCGACCAGCCACCGCACGGCTTCCTCCGCGCTGGCGCAGGTCCAGGCCATCTATGCCGAGCAAATCGGCTTTCTGCGCCAGGCCATGCAGCGCTTTGTAGCCGGCGAGACCCCGGCGGCCCCCTACCGCGCCTGCTACCCCTTTGTTCGCCTGCACACGCGCACCGTGGCCCGGGCCGACAGCAAGCTCGCCTATGGCTTTGTCGAGGGCCCCGGCCACTACGAGACCACGCTGACCCGGCCCGACCTGTTTGCCAACTACTATGCCGAGCAGTTCCGGCTGCTGATCGAGAACCATGGCGTGGAGCTGGAGGTGGGCACCAGCAACCAGCCCATCCCCATCCATTTCTCGTTTGCCGACAACGACCATATCGAAGGCCAGCTGAGCGCCGAGCGCCGCATGCTGATGCGCGATGTGTTTGACCTGCCCGACCTGCATGCGATGGACGACGGCATCGCCAACGGCACCTGGGAGCCCAAACCGGGCGAGGCGCATCCGCTGTCGCTGTTCACCGCGCCGCGCATGGACTACTCGCTCCAGCGCCTGCGCCACTACACCGGCACCCTGCCCGAGTGGTTCCAGAACTTTGTGCTGTTCACCAACTACCAGTTCTATATCGACGAGTTCATCCGCCTGGGCCGTGCCGAGATGGCCAACCCCGACAGCGAGTACATCGCCTTTATCGAGCCGGGCAATGTCGTCACCCGCCGCCAGGGCCTGGCGCCCGAAGCGGTGGACGCGCTGGGCAATCCGCCGCCGCGCCTGCCGCAGATGCCCGCCTACCACCTAGTGCGCGCCGACCAGTCGGGCACGACCATGGTCAATATCGGCGTGGGCCCGGCCAATGCCAAGACCATCACCGACCATATCGCCGTGCTGCGCCCCCATGCCTGGATGATGCTGGGCCACTGCGCCGGCCTGCGCAACAGCCAGCAGCTGGGCGACTATGTGCTGGCCCATGCCTATGTGCGCGAGGACCATGTGCTCGACGAAGAGCTGCCGCTGTGGGTGCCCATCCCGGCGCTGGCCGAGATCCAGGTCGCCCTGCAGCAGGCGGTGGCCGATGTCACCCAGGTGCCCGAGGACGACCTCAAGCGCTTCATGCGCACGGGCACCGTGGCCAGCACCGACAACCGCAACTGGGAGCTGCTGCCCGACAACACCCCCCAGCGCCGCTTCAGCCAGAGCCGGGCCGTGGCGCTCGATATGGAAAGCGCCACCATTGCGGCCAATGGCTTTCGCTTTCGCGTGCCCTACGGCACCTTGCTGTGCGTGAGCGACAAGCCGCTGCACGGCGAGATCAAGCTGCCCGGCATGGCCAACCACTTCTACCGCGAGCGGGTGGACCAGCATCTGCGCATCGGCATGCGCGCGGTCAACATCCTGCGCGAAGGCGGTGTGGACCGGCTGCACAGCCGCAAGCTGCGCAGCTTTGCCGAGGTGGCTTTCCAGTAAGCAGCGCGCCGAGCATGCCCTTGCCAGCGGGGGCCCTACTCGAATGCCAGCACGACCGTGCTGGCTTTTTTACTTATGGGGAACTACCTAACTGCAAACCCTGTGGATAACTGTGGGCGTCACTTCCACAATGGTCGGCGGGCCGTAAAGAAGCCTTTGCGCCCGCACCAAAACAACCAGGAGACACAGTGACCACAACCATCCTCCCACCCCTGCGGCGCTTTATCCCTCTGACGGCCGTCGCCAGCGCGGTCCTTGCGCTGTCCGCTTGCGGCAGCGGCGGCTCCCACAGCTTTAACTTTGACGAGGCCAGCCTGGCGCTGGCCAAGCAGCAGGTGGCGGCCAGCCAGATCGGCCTGCCCACCAGCGGAGCCACGGTGACCTCGACCGAAACGCCAACGGCTGCCAGTGGCGCGCAGCCGCCGGCCTCGGTACGGGCCAATATCTCGATCGCCCCGGTCGACCCCGGCGCCCCGGCCATCAAGATGGGCCTGCTGCTGCCCAAGGAGTGGAACGGCAAGGTGGTGATGGTGGGCGGCGGCGGCTACAACGGCGTGATGCCCAGCCTCTACACCTACCCGGCCGCCCCCGCCAGCCAGGGTGCCTACCCGCTGCTCAACCAGGGCTATGCGGTGTTTGGCAGCGACTCGGGCCACCAGGCAGGGGCTGCCGGCAGCCGCGACGGCAGCTTTGGCACGAATGACGAAGCGGTCGCCAACTTCTCGGGCGCTGCACTGAAAAAGGTCAGCGACGTGGCCGATGTGCTGGTGACGCGCTTTTACGGCAAAAAGCCGGACAAGCGCTACTTCATGGGCGGCTCCACCGGCGGGCGCGAAGCACTGGCCGTCGCCCAGAAATGGCCATCCGACTGGGATGGCGTGGTCGCCTGGTACCCGGCCTGGAACGCCGCCAGCCTGGATCTGCAGTTTGGCCGCATCAGCCGCGCCTTTGCCCAGCCCGGTGCCTACCCCAGCCTGGGCCAGCGCAAGCTGCTGCGCCAGGCGGCGCTGGAGAAGTGCGATGCGCTCGACGGCGTGCAGGACGGCGTGGTCAGCAATGTGGCCGCCTGCAACAGCCAGTTCGACCCGGCTACCGCTACGCTCAATGGCCAGCCGCTGCGCTGCGCCGGTGGCGCGAGCCAGGACGGCTGCCTGTCCGACGCGATGATCAGCGCGCTCAAGACCTACAACAGCGAAATCCGCTTCAGCGCGCCGCTGGGCAGCGGCGAGACGCAGTACCCGGGTTTCAACGTCTGGGGCTCGGAGCTGGGCGAGGAAGGCAGCAGCCCGCTGCAGCCCACCGTCAACCTGCTGGCGATGAACACCACCGCCCCGGCCAGCCCCGCGCCGCTCACCGCGCCGTACTGGGCCGTGTTCTGGGACCAGTGGGTGCGCTATTTTGTGACCCGCGATGCCAACTTTGACGCGCTGTCACTGGACCCGCAAAACCCCGGCGCCTGGAGCGACCGCATCAACCAGCTCACCAAGCTGCAGGACATTAACAGCACCGACCTGTCGGCCTTCAACAAGCGCGGCGGCAAGCTGCTGATGGCCCATGGCACGGCCGATGTGCTCGTCAGCACCCGCGCCACCGCGCAGTACTGGCAGCGCCTGGAGCAGACCATGGGCGCCCCTGCCGTCAAGAGCTTTGCCCGCTACTACGAAGTGCCCGGTTACGGCCATGCAGCCAGCACCGCCTTCAATGCCAACTGGGACTCGCTCAAAGCGCTGGACCAGTGGGTGACCGCCGGCACCGCCCCTGGCGCCCAGGTGGTCAGCGACACCGCTGGCGTGCCGGGTCGCACCCGGCCGCTGTGCGAGTACCCAACCTGGCCGCGCTACAAGGGCAGTGGTGATGTGAACCTGGCCGACAGCTATAGCTGCCAAACCAACTAAAAGCGGCCTCAGCAAGCCAGCAAAACAAAAGCATCTGGACGCCCTTCTCAAGGGCAGCCAGATGCTTTTTTATCGGATAAATCTAACGCGGTGCTGAGCGTTCGCTCAGCAGCCGCTTACTCCGCCACGCGGGGCTTGACCAGCGCTGCCGCCTTTTTGGCGTTGTCGCGCGCGGCATCGGTATCGGCCGCGCGGGCCAGCGCCACGCCCATGCGGCGGCGCGCAAAGCTCTCGGGCTTGCCAAACAGGCGCACCTCGGTGCCGGGGATCTGCAGGGCGGCATCGACGCCGTCAAACACAATGCCCTGGGCATCGACACCGCCGTAGATCACGGCGCTGGCGCCGGCGGTCTTGAGGCTGGTGTCCACGGGCAGGCCCAGGATGGCGCGGGCATGCAGCTCGAACTCGTTTTGCCACTGGGTGATCATGGTCACCATGCCGGTGTCATGCGGGCGCGGGCTCACTTCGCTGAACCAGACCTGGTCGCCCTTGACGAACAGTTCCACGCCAAACAGGCCCAGGCCGGCGGGCTCGCCGTTCAGGCCGGTGCCCAGGTCGCTGGTGATGGCACGGGCAATGTCCTGCGCCAAGGTCAGCGCAGCGGGCGCCATGCGCGCGGGCTGCCAGCTCTCCACATAGTCGCCCTGCACCTGCACATGGCCGATGGGCTCGCAAAAATGGGTCTCGATCTGGCCGGCCGCATTCTTGGCGCGCACGGTCAGCAAGGTGATTTCGTAGTCAAAGTCGATAAAGCCTTCGACGATGATGCGGCCGCCCTGTACCCGGCCGCCTGCCATCGCGTAGTTCCAGGCTTTTTCCACATCGGCCGGGCCATCGATCTTGCTCTGGCCCTTGCCCGAGCTGCTCATCACCGGCTTGACCACGCAGGGGTAGCCAATGCCGCCATCAATGGCGGCCTGCAGCTCGGCCAGGCTGTCGCAGAACTGGTAGGGGCTGGTGGGCAGGCCCAGGGTCTCGGCGGCCAGGCGGCGAATGCCTTCGCGGTCCATCGTCAACCGGGTGGCGCGGGCCGTCGGCACCACGCGCACGGTGCCAGCGGCTTCCAACGCTTGCAGCGCGGGCGTGGCAATGGCCTCGATCTCGGGCACCACCAGGTCAGGCTTTTCGGCCTCGATCAGCGCCGTCAGCTGGGCCGGGTCGCTCATCGTGATGGTGCGGGCATGGTGCGCCACCTGCTGGCCCGGCGCGTTGTCATAGCGGTCCACCGCCACCGTCTCCACGCCCAGGCGCTGCAAGGCAATCAGCACCTCCTTGCCCAGCTCGCCGCTGCCCAGCAGCATGACTTTGGTTGCGTTCTTAGTGAGCGGGGTGCCGAAGGTGGTCATATCAGGTCGTGTCAACAAAGGGGCTGCGGCGCAGCGATGGGGGGCATTTTAGAACCCTCGCCTATCCCCGCGCTCTGTCGCCCAGTTTGTGCCGCACTGCAACACCAGCCGCTATGATCTTGGCACCGGGCTTGCCGATAGGCACTGCAGGGCGGATGCAGGCCAGCCCCTCTCCCAGCAACAGGACCCAAGGAAGACAGATGACGATCCAGACCGTAGGCGTAATTGGTGCAGGCACCATGGGCAACGGCATTGCGCAGACCTGCGCGGTGGCCGGGCTGAATGTGGTGATGGTGGACATTTCGGAGGCGGCCGTGCAAAAGGGCCTGGCAACGGTGGGCAGTAGCCTGGACCGCCTGATCAAGAAGGAAAAGATCAGCGAAGCCGACAAGGCCGCCGCCCTCGCGCGCATCCAGGGCAGCACCCGCTATGAAGACCTGCAAAAGGCCCAGCTGGTGATCGAGGCGGCCACCGAGAACTACGAGCTCAAGCTCAAGATCCTGCAGCAGGTCGATGCGCTGCTGGACCCTTCGGTGCTGCTGGCCTCGAACACCTCGTCGATCTCGATCACCCAGCTGGCAGCCGCCACCAAGCGCGCGGACAAGTTCATCGGCATGCACTTCTTCAACCCCGTGCCGCTGATGGCGCTGGTCGAGGTGATCCGTGGCCTGCAAACCAGCGATGCCACGCACGATGCGGTCAAGGCGCTGGCCGAGAGCCTGGGCAAGTCGCCGATCAGCGTGAAGAACTCGCCCGGCTTTGTCGTCAACCGCATTCTGGTGCCGATGATCAACGAGGCCTTCTATGTGCTGGCCGAAGGCATTGCGTCGGCCCAGGACATCGATGACGGCATGAAGCTCGGCTGCAGCCACCCGATTGGCCCGCTGGCCCTGGCCGACATGATCGGCCTGGATGTCTGCCTGGCCGTGATGGAGGTCTACCTGAAAGACTTTGGCGACAGCAAATACCGCCCCTGCCCGCTGCTCAAGGAAATGGTCGCCGCCGGCCAACTGGGCCGCAAGACCGGCAAGGGCGTCTACAGCTACGCCTGATCGCGCGCGCCCGCGCTGCCCAGCGATTCCTCCCCATGCCCGCGCCACGCAGCACCCCGATCTGGAAAAAGGCCCTGCCGGTGACTGCACTGGTGCTGGCCCTGGTGGCCTGCATGGCCGGCTTTCGCCTCTGGAAGCAGCAGCTCGAAGAGGCGCCGGTCGATGCGCTCTACCGCGACTACCTGGCCTATGTGGCCGCCCGGGTGCCGGCCGCCGATCTGCACCTCAAGCGCTACTACCAGCGCTATGGGCGCGACACGGTGGCGGCCAAGCATTTCAAGCCCATCTGCCGCAGCGTGACGGCCATGGCGGACCAGCAGGCGCTGGACCTGGGCGCCAGCGAGTGGCACACCCTGGCCGGCAGCTGCCGCACGCGGCTGAGCAACGACGAGATCCACCTTCTGCCCTGAGCAAACACCTCATCACATACAACAGAGACAAGCATGCCAACACCCAACCTCTTCAAAAAAGCCATGGCCGCCGGCCAGGCGCAGATCGGCCTGTGGTCGGCCTTTCCCTCGCCCTACATCACCGAGCTGCTGGCCGGCAGCGGCTATGACTGGATCATGCTCGACACCGAGCATTCGCCCAACGATGTGCCCCAGGTGCTGCAGCAGCTCCAGGCGGTAGAAGCCGCCCTGCAGCCCCGCCCGACCAGCGCCGTGGTGCGCCCGGCCTGGAACGATCCAGTCCTCATCAAGCGCTACCTGGACATTGGCGCCCAGACCATTCTGATCCCCTTTGTGCAAAACGCCGACGAGGCCCGCGCCGCCGTGCAGGCCATGCGCTATGCGCCCCAGGGCATTCGCGGCATGGGCGGCTCGATGCGCGCCAGCAACTTTGGCCGCGACATGCAGTATGTGGACGATGCCGACAAGGAGCTGTGCCTGCTGGTGCAGGTGGAAACCGCGCAGGCGCTGGACCAGATCGAGGCTATTGCCGCCGTCGATGGCGTGGATGGCATCTTTATCGGCCCGGCCGATCTGTCGGCCAGCATGGGCTACCCTGGCCAGCCGCGCCACCCGGTCGTCAATGCCGCGATTGACAACGCCATCACCCGCATCCGCGCGGCCGGCAAGGCCCCCGGCATCCTGATGGTGGACGAGGCCCGCGCCCGCGAATGCCTGGCGCTGGGCGCGCAGTTTGTCGCCGTCTCGATGGACCTGATCCTGCTGCGCACCGCTGCCGATGCGGTGGCGGCCAAGTTCAAGGACAGCAGCGGCCAAGTGGTGCAGACGGCTTACTGAGAACGCTAGGCGACCCAGCTTCCGTCTGAGACGCGGGTTGCCTCTTCCTAAGACGAATCCAGGGGCCCTGCACCGGCCCTTGCCAAACACCCTGCTCCTGGCAGGTGATTCCCCAATTAAGTTGCACGCAATTTAATTGAGCACGATAATTCAACCCATGCCCAACGCCACCCCTGCCACTGCCCACAACGCGCTGCTGCTCGACCAGCAGCTGTGTTTTGCGCTGTACTCCAGCTCGCTGGCGATGACCAAGCTGTACAAGCCCTTGCTCGAACCATTGGGTTTGACCTACCCGCAGTACCTGGTGCTCTTGGTACTGTGGGAGGGCGATGGCTGCATGGTCTCCGAGCTGGGCGAGCGTCTGTACCTGGATTCGGGTACTTTGACGCCGCTGCTCAAGCGCATGCAGACCGCAGGTTGGCTGCAGCGCCAGCGTGACAGCGACGATGAGCGCCGTGTGCGCGTGTATCTGACGGAGGCCGGCCGCCAGCTGCGCGAGCAAGCCGCGGCCATCCCCGCCTGTGTGCTCGCGCACAGCCAATGCACGGTGCAGGAGCTGCAGGCATTGACACAACAGATCCAACAGCTGCGCAGCCGACTGGCCGCGCCGCTGCCCGCCGCTTCTTGATGAAGCATGTTTTTTCGTTCCACCCTTGACCAGGAGTTCACCATGGCTACTCTCGAAAAAGTTCTGTACACCGCCCACGCACACACCACCGGCGGCCGCGACGGCGCATCGCGCACCAATGATGGCCGCCTGGATGTGCAGCTGTCCTCGCCCGGCACCAGCGGCCAGGGCACCAACCCCGAGCAGCTGTTTGCCGCCGGCTACTCCGCCTGCTTTATCGGCGCGATGAAGGCCGTGGCCGGCAAGCAAAAGCTCGCCCTGCCCGATGGCCTGTCGATCGACGCCGAAGTGGACCTGGGCCCCATCCCCAATGCCTACGGCATCGCCGCCCGCCTGACGGTGAACCTGCCCGGCATGGACAAGGCTGTGGCCGAAAAGCTGGTGCATGACGCCGACCTGGTCTGCCCTTACTCGAACGCCACGCGCGGCAATATCGACAAGACCCTGACCGTGGTGGTCTAAGTCGCGCAGTTCAACGATTGACACCCTCCAGTACAGCCGGTGCATGCCTTGCATGCCCGGCTTTTTTTGCGTCCCTGTGGTCAGGATGGCCGTCACAAGAAGGGCGCACAATGGCGGTATGCACGATACCGATGACTACCCGCCCAGCAGCCCCGCGCAGGAACATGCCTATGCCGCGCTGACCCCCGATGTGGTGCTTGACGCACTGGCGTCGGTGGGCCTGTGGGGCGATGGCCGCCTGAACCCGCTGTCTTCCTATGAAAACCGGGTCTACCAGGTCTGGCTGGAAGACGGCAGCAAGGTGGTCTGCAAGTTCTACCGCCCGGGCCGCTGGAGCGATGCGGCCATTGCCGAGGAGCACCAGTTCTCCCAGCAGCTAGCCGACGCCGAAGTGCCGGTGGTCGCGCCCCTGCAGCTGGGCGGCCACAGCCTGCTGCAGCATGGCGGCTTTCGCTTTTCCGTATCGCCCTGGCGGGGCGGGCGCCAGCCCGATCTGGACGACTGGGAGGTGCTCGAATGGGTGGGGCGCTTTCTGGCCCGCATCCACACCGTGGGTGAGGCCCGGCCCTTTGTGCACCGCCCCAGCATCAACGCCCAGGACTTTGCCCGCGAGCCCCATGACTGGCTGATGGCCCATGGCTCCATCCCGCCCGGCCAGCGCAGCGCCTGGAGCGATGCCTGCCGCCGCGCCACCGACAAGATCTGCGAGATCATCGACCCGGGCAACGGCAGCGGCCACTTTGCCGCAGGCAGCTACCGCAGCCTGCGCCTGCATGGCGACTGCCACCCGGGCAATGTGCTGTGGGTGCCGCCCGAGCACCAGGGCGGCGGCCCGCATTTTGTCGACCTCGATGACACGCGCAGCGGCCCGGCCGTGCAGGACCTGTGGATGCTGCTGTCGGGCGACCGCCAGCAGCAAAGCGCGCAGCTGTCGACGCTGGTCGAAGGCTATGAACAGTTCCGCCCCTTTGACCGGCGCGAGCTGGCACTGATCGAGCCGCTGCGCACACTGCGCCTGATCCACTACAGCGCCTGGCTGGCGCGGCGTTTTGACGACCCGATCTTTCCGATCCACTTCCCCTGGTTTGGCAGCGAGGCCTACTGGCAGGAGCAAACCCAGATGCTGCAGGCGCAGCTCATCGCGATGGATGAGCCGCCGCTGTACGTTTAAGCGCCACCCGTTTTTTAAAGAGCCGCTAACATGGCCCAGCAAACCAAAGGTTTGCGATTGAGACTAGGCGTCCCCAACTAGGCGTCAAGCCGCAGGCAGTACAGTAGTACGACAAGGCTTGGCGCGGCCGGCGAGGCAACGACGTATCAAGGGTTGTGTTCGCGGCTCTAACAGCGGTTGTTCAAGCGGCAGTCGGGCAGCAGTTGCCCATCAGCACCGCGCCACTGCAGCTGGGCGTCATGCTCACCCCTGGGTGGGTTGACCACGCCAGGCACGACCACGCCGGGCTGTGCGGCCTGGGCATGGTTCGGTGCAGCAGCGGGGGCAGACGCGGGCGCTGCCGGGTCATACAGCACCGTGCCGGTGCCCACCCCTACACCTACCTGGGCGCCCCCGACGGAGGTGCCGACCCCGACACCGGCATTGCCCGTCACCTCGCCGCGCTGGTTGACCCCCACGCCGACACCGACAGGGCCCAGGCCCGTGCCCACCCCGGCGCTGACCCCACCGCTGCCCACCCCCACGCCAACCGAGAACGGCCCCACCGGCACGCCCACACCCACATAGGGCGAGCAGGCGGACAGCGCAGCCACGGACAAGGCGGCAGCGGCCGCACGGCAGGGGGGGGAGAGGAAAAAGCGCATGGCAGGCATTCGGATCATGGCTATTTTTAACAGCGATTGCCACACCAGCCTCTGGCGCAAGGACATTGCATTCCGATGTCCTACGCCCAGCGATGGGCACCCCGACAGCGCGGGGACATGCCGGGCCCGACTCCCTACAATCCAGGCCACCGTCCTTTCCGGGCCAGCCGCTACCCGCCGCTGGCCTGCTGCTGCCACCGCAGCCCAGCCCCAAGTTCTGATCATGAAATACCAATGGCCGCCCTATTTCTGGGTGTGCTTCTCGATGTGCGTCGGCGTCATGGGCACGGCGCTGGCCAGCCCGCTCTACCCGCTCTACCAGGTCCAGTGGCAGCTGCCGCCCAGCGCCATCACCCAGGTGTTTGTGCTCTATATGGCCGCAGCGCTCACCAGCCTGATGCTGCTGGGCGCGATCACCACCCGCTATGGTTTTTTCAAGGTGCTGCGCGCGGGGGTGATGCTGATGAGCGCTGGCGTGCTGCTGTCGGCACTGGCCTGGAACATGCAGGTGTTTGGCTTGAGCCGCATCATCATTGGCCTGGCCTCGGGGATGATCACCACCTCGGCCTCGCTGGGCCTGACCCAGCTCAACACCAGCGGCGACACGCAGCGGGCCGCTGCCACCACCAGCTTGACGATTGCCTTTGGCTTTGGCCTGGGGCCCATTGTCGGTGGCCTGGTCGCGCAATGGGCGCCTTTTCCGCTGCGCAGCGCCTATCTGCCGTCCCTGCTGCTGAGCGCCTTGGCGATTTATTCGCTGTTCCAGGTGCAGCTGCCGGCCCACCTGCAGCCGGCGCCTGCCAGCAGCAGTTTTGGCCTGCGCCAGCTGATGCCGCGCCTCACCTTCCCCGAACGCGCGGCGCTGCGCCGCTACGGCCTGGCGTCGATGGGCGCCTTCTGTGCCTTTGGCATGTTCAGCCTGTTCGCCTCGCTCGCGCCCAGCTTTATGCAAAGCATGCTGCCCTGGCACGGGCCGGCCATCAGCGGGCCGTCGATCGGCTTCATCTTGCTGCTGTCGGCCGCCTCGCAGTATGCCGCCAAGGGCTTTGTCACCCGCAAGGTGCTGATCACCGGCTATGGCGCGCTGGCGCTGTGCAATCTGCTGCTGATCGCCAATGTGTTTGCCAGCTCGCCGGCGGTGTTCTTGCTCTGCGTGCTGAGCGCCGCGCTCGGCCATGGCCTGTGCAACCTGGGCGGTATCTCGGTGGTCAACCGGGTGGCGCGGGCCGACAACCGGGCCGGCCTGCTGGCCACCTACCTGGTCATCGGCTATGTGGGCACGATCTTGCCGATTCTGGGGATTGGCTGGCTGTCCGACCAGGTGGGCCTGTCGCGCGCGCTGCTGGTGTTTTGTGCAGTGTTTGCGCTGCTGTCCACCGCGCTGGCGCTGGCCACCTGGCGCACCCCAGTGCCGGCGCCCGCTGCCAAGCACTAGCCTTATTTGCGCGGTGGCAAGGTGATGCTGATCTCGTGCGAGATCTCGGGACCGCTCTCGGCCGGGCGGATCACCTGCTCAGGCGGCGGTGGGGGCGGCGGCCGCAGCACAGTGGGGCGCGGCGCCAGCTTGGGCTGGATGTTTTTCTTCCAGGCCTCGACCAGCACCTCGTTGACAAACTGGCGGTCCAGCCACAGCCACAGCAAAAACGGCACCAGGGTGGGCAGCACCAGGCTGCCCAGCTGGTAACCATAGGCGAGCAAGTCCAGCTGGGTCTGCGAGATCTTGAGCAGGCGCAGGTCGAGGTTGGTGGCCAGCACCATCTGCATCAGCAGGCTGGTCGAGATGCTGAACGCCTGGAACGGCAGCAAGATCACATAGCCCAGCACCGCGCGCCAGATGCGGCCCTTGCGCCAGGCAGCCAGCAGCAGCGCCAAGAAGATTGGAAAGCCGTAGGCATAGCGGCCCGGGTCGCCATCGACCGAGATCTCGGCCCAGCGGCCACCGGTGTTGGCATTGGCGACACCCACCGAGGTGTCGACCTCGATCTTGCCGGGTGCAATATGCACCTGCTTGACCCAGCCCGCAGCCAGGTCCAGCATGCCTTCCTTGGAGATCACCGCCACCGGGTAGCTCATCCACGGCGACAGCTGCACCCACAAGGTGGTCAGCACGATGATGCCGGCAAAGGCCAGCAGCGCAAATCGCTGTATCGGGTTCAAGCGCTTCATCCCTCTTCCTCTGTATCCGCCCTCCTGGGGGCTCTGTGCTTCTTCTCGTGCGTATGGAAAAAAGCCAGCAGTGCTTGCACTGCTGGCCGGTTCAAATCAGGCGGCTGCCAGCGTGGGCTCGGCCCCCGAGCCCGAGGGAGGCGGTTGGTCCGAGCCATCCTCGGCCCGCTTGGCGCGCTGGCCGGAACGCACCCAGACGAGCCAGACGACCAGCACGTCCAGCATGATCAGCGCCTGCCACAGGTACTCGTGGGCAAAGTTGAAGGCCGTCATGTTCCACTGGCCCAGGTAGAACAGGCTGATCACGCGCACAATATTGACCGCTTGCACCGCGATAAAGCCCAGCACCAGGCCGATGAGCTTGTGGCGCCAGCTCGACGGAAAAGCCATGATGGCGGCAAACAACACAATGCAGGCCTCGATGCCATTGCAGCCGGCCTCGATCGACACGCCAAAATTGGTGGCATGGTTCCACAGCACCTTGCCTTCGGCCACGGCAGACTTGTCAAACCAGGTCACCAAAAAGGCGCAGATCTGCGCCAACATTGCCGTCCAGGGCTCGACCAGGTGCTTTTGCACCCAGCTGAGCATATTGAGACCAAACAAAGTGAGCTGCAGCCCCAGAAATACAAAAAAGAAGCGAACCATGGTACGTGCCTGCTGTCGTCGAAGTGGACGTAGGAGCAAATATAGCCGTTAAAGTTCTGGCCGGGGGAAATGCCTCTGTCAACAACTGGTGTTCCTGCGGCAAATCCCCCACGCGCAAAAAAGCCGCGCATGGCTATGCACGGCTGGGGTGCTGGAGGCAAATCCTATGGCATAGCCTTATCAGCTGCGGCGTCCCAGTCGCAGTGCGGCCAGGCCAGCCATGGCCAGCGCCATCAGCAGCAGTGCGCCAGGGGCCAAGGCAGGCACCGGCACCGCCGTCTGGTCACCGGGCCGGCCTTCGCCGCCGCCATTGTCCTTGCCAGCAATGGTCGTGGTCGCCGAGCTTTCGTTGTTGCTCGGATCGCTATCGCCGGGCAGGTCCACCACGGCGGTATTGACCAGGCTGGCCGGGCCTTGCAGCGCGGCATCCACGGTGGTCTCCACCGTCAAGCTCACAGACGCACCCACGGCCAGCGGCTCCAGCGCACAGTCCAGCGTGCGGCTGCCTGCGTCAAAACGGCAGGCCGGCGAGGCTTGCACAAAGACCAGGCCTTCGGGCAAGACATCGGTCACGCTGGCTTCGCGGCTATCGGCCGGGCCGTTGTTCACAACGGTCAAGGTGTAGGTCAGCGCATCGCCTGCGGCGGCCTGGGCTTTGTCCACCGATTTGGTCAACGCCAGGTCCACCAGCGCCAGCGGCGTCTCGGTGTGGCTGTCGTTGTTGGTCTCGTCGGTATCGCCGGGGCTCGTCAGGCGGGCGCTGTTGACCACCAGGGTCTGCCCGTCGGTACGCGACAGCAGCTTGGCGCTGAAGGGGAAAGCCACTTGCTCACCGGCATGGAGCGTGGTGATCTCGCAGCGCAAGGCGCGCGTGGCCTCGTCATAGCTGCAGCCGGCAGGGGCCGCGCCTTCCAGCGCCAGGCCTTCGGGCAGCACATCGCTGACGACCGCCTGGCCGTTCACCAGGTCATTGCGCGGGCTGGCTGCCGGGTCTTCCTCGTTCTTCACCGTCAAGGTGTAGGCGATCAGATCGCCCACATCGACGGCGCTGGTGGCCGAGCTGGTCTTGGTCAGCGACAGGTCCACATAGCGCAGCTTGTCCAGCTCATCGGGCGAGATTTGCGCCGGGTCATAGGTGGAGGTGCGGTCCGTGGTCTGGTTATTCTTGCTGACATCCATGCCGTCGAGCACTTCCACATCGGCCTTCACGGTTGCGCTGTGGTTGACGGTCCCTACGGCACGGCCATCGAGCAGTGCAGCGGGCTCCATCGTGAACTTGATCGCCACCGATTCATTGGGCGCCAACCAGGGGAAATCACAGACCAGGCTGCCCGCCAGCGCGCCAGCGGCCGGCACGGTGCAGCTGTCCAGACCCATGCGGCTATCCCCATTGGCCAGCTGCACGCTGTCGAGCGAGACAAAGCGGAAGTCGGCCGTCGATCCCGCTGCCGGGAACTGGTCCACCATCTGCACCCCCGTCGCATAGGACTGCGATGCACCGCTGTTGGTCACCGTGATCGTGTACTGGGTCTTGCCGGTGTCCAGCGGGATGCCGTCGTTGGTGTGGCGCATGTTCACCAGCACATCGACCTGGGGCTTGCCCAGCGGCACGGTTTCGTTGGCGCTGTTGTTGCCCAGGTCCGTCTCCGGCGTGACCGAGGCCACGACGACGCTGTTGTCCAGCTGAGGCGGGTAGTCCTTGGCAGGCGAGCGCAGCTGGTAGCTGACGGTCTTTTGCGCGTTCTCGGCGAGCGCATCGGTCCAGACGCAGGTCATCGTGCGGTTGGCTTCGGTGATCTCCAGGCCAGCGGCAAACCTGGCGCCGCCGCTCAAGCTGCAGCTGCCACCGCTGATGCTGGGCGCAGAGCCCACCAAGATGGTGCTCAGCGGCAGGCGATCGGTCACGCGGACCTGGCGCGCCTGCGAGGGGCCGCTGTTCTTGGCTGTCAAGGTGTAGGTGATCGCCTGGCCAGCGGCAGCGCTCTCGGGTGCGGCCTGCTTGGTCACGGTCAGATCGGTCAGTGCTTCGAGCACAACCGAGGCCTGCGCACGGTTGTTGGCGGTGTTGAACTCCGCCGTGTCGGGCGAGCTCACATCGGCCACATTGACGATGGTGTTGGTCTGCGTGGCATCGTCCTGGGGGTCCACATACTGGCGCGCCTTGATGACGACCAGATACGCAACATCCGGGTCGGCAGGCAGGTTGCGCAGGGTGCAGCTGACGGTCGCAGACTTCTGGTGGTTGTCACCCGAAATGCTGCAGCCATCGGAGGCGGCAGTGCTGCCCGCCTTCAAACCCAGCATCTGGGCCTGCGGCACCTCAGGCATTTGCACCTCGGCCGTCAGATAGCGGCTGTTGTCATAGGCTTTCACACCCAGTACGCCTGCGCTGGCGTCGGTCAGCAGGTTGCCGATGACATCGGTCACCGTGACGGTTTGCGCAGCCTGCAGGTCTAGATTGCGCCCATTCTCAGGCACATCGTTTTTCACGCGCAGGGTGTAGACCACCTCGGCACCCGAGGCCTTCGCGCCATCTGTGATCACCGCAGACTTGCTGATCGACAGGTCGGCCTGGCGCTCGGATATGTTGACTTTGTTGCTGCTCACGATCTGGCCCAGCGGCGCACCGTCACGTCCCTGCATACCCACCAGTGCAGCGCCGTTGGCGATGGAGGCAAACTGGCCGTTTGCCGCATCGATGTGGGCCACCACATTGAGCAAGAGCTCCGAGCTGCTACCAGCGGCAATGCCGCCGCTGAAGGTGCAGGTCAGCAATTTCCCCAGGTCAGTGGCCGTGCCGCTTGCGGGGCTGCAGACCCAGGGCGACCCGGCGGCCACACCCAGAAACTGCAGTTGGCCGTCGAGCTGGTCGGTCACCGTCATGGTCTGGCCGGGCAGCACATCCAGCGGCCCATTGTTCTTGATCTTGATCGCGTACTGGTACTCCTGGCCGGAGGCAATCACCGACGCCGTCGTGCTTTTGCTCAGCGCCAGATTGACCTTGTTGCTGACCAGCACGCTCGCCTGCGCCTGGTTGTTGGCGCCCACATTGGCGGGCGGCTCATTGCTGGCCGAGACCTCGGCCGAGTTGTTGATGACGCTCTCTGCCGCCACCGAAGACACATCCACCAAGGCCTTGACCGTGATCTGCGGCAGGTTCGGGGTAAAGGCACCGCTGTACTGGCAGCGGACCACTTGCGCGTTGTTGCTGCAGATCCAGTCCACTCCAGCAGCAGACGCAAAGCTGACACCAGCCGGCAGGGTGTCGGTGACGACAATGTCCTGCGGCACCAATTCACCGGCGACCCGCTTGGCGCTGAGCGTATAAGTGACCGGCACAGGCGCGCTGGCCTGCTTGTCCAGCACCTTGGGATTGACGACCTTGGTGAGCGCCATGTCCAGGTTCACATTGGGCTGGACCTGGATCTGCACATCATCGGTGTTGTTGTCAGGGTCGGCATCCAGAAACAGCTGACCGGTGGCGGTCTCGCCCGACACCGACACCGCGCTGGCCACCTGGCCGCCGCTGGTCTTGACCAGCAAGGGCACGCTCAGCAGCGGCAAGTCCTGGCCACGGCCAACGGACTGGCCATCAGGCACGGTGTAGCTGCAGCTCCATACCGGCACGGGCTGGTTGGCACTCGTGTCTTCGGCCAGCTTGCACACCCAGCCATCGCCGCCTGGGCTGCCCTGGAACTCGGTGCCCTCGGGCTGTGGAAAACGCAGCTGGGCCTTTTCACCCGCCTTGAGCGCAAAGGCATAGGGCGAGTCGGCATTGCGCACCTGCAGCTGGTAGTCGACCTTGTCGCCCTGGGTATGGCTTGCGCCATTCACTGGCGCAAGGATCTGCACGGCCAGATCAGCGCGCTCATAGGTAGTGATCGTGCGCTCGATGCGGCTGTGGTTGGGGGCCGCCTCGCCCGCATCCGGATCCGCGTTGTCGGGGCTGGAGGCAGACGCCTGCGCCGTCCAGTCCGTCCCTGCGCTGGGCAGCTTGACGCGGAAGTCCACCGCGACAAAATCGGTCGCCGTCACCAACGCAAGATTGCATGTCAGCGCAGCGCCTGCCTCGATGGTGTCGCCGGCCTTGGGCAGCGGCTGGGCACACTGCACCCCGGCGGGCGCGACGATTTCCTGAAAAATGGCGCCCGCAGGCAGCTGCTGCAGCAGCGACACATTGGCGACCTCGCCGCTGCCGCCATTGAGCTTGACCTTGGCGCGGTAGACAAAGTCGGCGCCCACCGGGCCGTCGACCGATCCGCTCTCCGCCACGGCCCCGGTCTGGGCAACAAAGGCGTCATGGTTCACAAAGATGTCGTAGCGGGTCGACTGCGCAGCGGCCACCGCCGGAAGCAGACCAGAGACCAAGGCAAGGGCAACGCTGCATCGCAAGGGGCTGCGTAGCGGCGGCGATCGATACGGGAGTAACACTTTCAACGTCCTGCTTAAAAAAGGCAAAGCTCCGCCCTCTCCTGAAAAAACAGAGATAACGGCTTGCGTGTTCAGTGAAATAAAAGGTTTTCGCTACATACCAAATATTTTCCGGGCCATCACAGAGATAAAGCCCAGCGGTAGTCACGAAACCTTAGAGGCCTGCTGTACCTGACAACAAGGGCTGCGAATGTAGCACCGGGATTCAAGCTATATATGCAATAAACTTTTAATAAATTTATTGACTATATAAAAATGATGCAGCAAAACGATGCAGCACCGGCCATAGCATTTCCGATGGCCGCGCGAGGGCGCTGCCATGCGCTGGGCTCTGTGCGCCAGCGTCGGCAAGCGGTGCAGGGTGAAGGCAGGGGCCGCCAAGCGCTGCACCGGTGGCGCGGCAGCGCATTCCGCAGTCTCCTGGGGATCACTTCGCAATAACTTGATTTACCTAGCAAATAACAGATATACGACAAGCAGGCACTGTTTGAAGGCGTGGCCAGCGCCGAGACAAAGGCACTTGCTGCCCATGGCTGGAAAGCAGACCAGCACCTTCGTGCTGCAGCGTCTTTGACGTCCTCTCGGCAGGCTGGCGCCGAGTGAATAAAACAATTAGATACAGTGTTGAGAAATCCAGAGACGGCCCATGGTCCGCTGAGAAGTTCTGCCTCCCCATATGTCAACAATTCTTAACTTTTATTTTGTCGGGTATTGGGAAAATATTTACAGGTGAAAGTAAGTACTCCCCTTGGGCGACAAAAGAAAATAATCAATCGGGATTTTAAAAAACCAAGCAGATGGCCAGCGCTGCGGCATCAGAGAAATATCCATCTGCAGCACATACCATGCAACTGCCAGGCGACAGATAAAAAAATCCCCGCCCGGTTTTTCAACCGGCGGGGATTTTTATGCGGTGTACTGCTGCTTTATGCCAGCAGTGCATTCACTCGTTTGACGTAGGCGGCAGGGTCGTCGGGCAAACCGCCTTCGGCCAGCACCGCCTGGTCAAACAGGATCTGGGCGAGGTCGTGGAAGTGCACAGAGCCGTCCAGCTTCTTGACCAGCGGGTGCTCCGGATTGACCTCCAGCACCGGCTTGGATTCGGGCGCTGGCTGGCCGGCCTGCTTGAGCAGGCGCGCCAGTTGCAGGCTCATGCCGCTGTCCGAGACCACGAGGCAAGCGGGCGAGTCCACCAGGCGGCTGGTGGCGCGCACGTCATCAGCACGGTCCTTCAAGGCTTCCTTGAGCTGGGCCAGCACCGGTTTGAAGGCTTCGGCGGCTTCTTCGGCGGCTTTCTTCTCTTCGTCGTTTTGCAGCTTGCCCAGATCGACAGCGCCCTTGGCCACCGATTGCAGCGAGGTGCCATCAAAGTCCTGCAGGAAGTTCAGCGCCCACTCGTCGACCCGGTCGGTCATCAGCAGCACCTCGATGCCCTTTTTCTTGAACACTTCGAGCTGCGGGCTGCTCTTGGCCGCGGCCAAGGTGTCGGCGGTGATGTAGTAGATGGCGTCCTGGCCCTCTTTCATGCGCGCCTTGTAGTCGGCAAACGAGGTGTTCAGGCCTTCCTGCGTGGTCGATGCAAAGCGCAGCAGCTTGGCGATGCGCTCCTTGTTGCCCATGTCCTCGCCCAGGCCTTCCTTGAGCACGGCGCCAAACTCGCCATAGAAGCGGCTGTACTTGCCCTCCTTGGCCTTGTCGTCTTCGCTCACCACATCCACCACGCCGTCGCTGCCTTCGGCCGCTGGCTGGGGCTTGTCATGGCGGGCCAGGTCCTCGAGCATGGACAGCACGCGCTTGACCGAGCCATCGCGGATCAGGCGCACATCGCGGCTTTCCTGCAGCAGCTCGCGGCTCACGTTCAGCGGCAGGTCGGCCGAGTCGATCACGCCTTTGACAAAGCGCAGGTACTGCGGCATCAGCGCCTGGGCATCGTCCATGATGAAGACGCGCTTGACGTAGAGCTTGATGCCCGCGTGCTTGCCCTGCTGGTACAGGTCAAACGGCGCCTTGGCGGGGATGTAGAGCAGCTGCGTGTACTCGGTATTGCCTTCGACGCGGTTGTGGCTCCAGGTCAGCGGGTCTTCGTAGTCATGGCTGATGGCCTTGTAGAAGTCCTGGTACTGCTCGGGCGTGATGTCCTTCTTGGCGCGGGTCCACAAGGCGCTGGCCTTGTTCACGGTTTCCCACTCGCCGGTCTTGGCCATCTCGCCGGGCTGGTCGTTCTCGCCCTCTTTCCACTCTTCCTTTTCCATCAGGATGGGCAGGCTGATGTGGTCGGAGTACTTGGCGATCACTTCCTTGAGCTTGTAGCCGTTCAAGAAGTCCTGCGCGTCCTCGCGCAGGTGCAGGGTGATGCTGGTGCCGCGCTGGGCACGGTCGATCTGCTCGACCTCAAAGTCGCCCATGCCGCCGCTGGTCCAGCGCACGCCTTCCGAAGCCTGGGCCCCAGCGCGGCGCGACTCGACGGTGATCTTGTCGGCCACGATGAAGCCCGAGTAAAAGCCCACGCCGAACTGGCCGATCAGCTGCGAATCGGCCTTCTGGTCGCCACTGAGCTTGTCCATGAAGGCCTTGGTGCCGCTCTTGGCAATCGTGCCCAGGTTGTCGATGGCCTCTTGCGTGGTCATGCCGATGCCGGTGTCGGTGATGGTCAAGGTCTTGGCCTTGTCGTCGAAGGACACGCGCACTTCCAGCTCAGGCTGGTCGCCGTACAAACCACTGTCATTGATTGCTTCAAAGCGCAGTTTGTCGCATGCATCCGACGCATTGGAGATCAGCTCGCGCAAGAAGATCTTTTGGTTCGAATACAGCGAATGCGTCACCAGGTGAAGCAGTTGGGCCACTTCGGCCTGGAAGGAATGGGTTTTTTTGGTCATGGGAGCTCAGTCTTCATCAACACAGATCAAGGGTCTATATGGGTGCAGACCGCGCCGCTTCAAGGTATACCGTCATTTTAGGAATTGCTTATCCAAACAATCTATATCAAGCAAAGATTTATGACATAGATCGCTGATAAATGATCATGATCACCCGTAGAGGAGATTTTTCATTTTCTTTCTACGCGCCATCCCACTTCAATGTTATCTCCCCTGACACACTTAACGTTGTGTATCAAATTTTGACATTTGATTGGTGGCATCCGCGCAAAATAAACTCAACGTTAGTTAACTTTTAATTACAAATGAATGTTGTTGAGCGGCATCCCTTGTACAGCGGCACTGGTTTCTTCCAGGCGTTTACAGGGCTTGCCGCTTGGGGGATGTGGGTGCTGGTGCTTGGTGGGCATGTGTCCCTAGCCCAAGCACAGAACGATCAGGCAGTCAGTGCCCAGGTGGAGTCACTGAGCGCTGCCCAGGCAGAGCAGGCCCGGCTGCGCGCCACCATCGAGGCGGCGCCCGCCGCCTACGAGGACAACTTCATGAGCGCCGATGAACGGACGGCCCTGCGGGCCGGTGAAGCCGAAGAAGTCGCCCCCAGCACCTTGCCGCTGGGGCTGCGGAGCGGGGTGCTGGAGAGCCGCCTGGGCATCGCCCGTTCCGACAACGGCCCGTTGGGCAGCCAAAGCGGCACCGAGCTGGGCCAGCGCATCCAGTACCGCCAGCAAACCCTGAACTATGGCGAGTGGCTGCTGCAGGCCGATGTGCGCAGCATGCATGGCGGCCAAGACGCCTTCAATGGCATTGGCGCCCTGGGCTATGCCCGCCAATCCAGCAGCCAGCGCATCACCGTGCAGAACCTGGCTATGCCCGTGACACCGGGCATCCGCATGGATACCACCATCGGCGACGGCTACAGCGAGCTGACCCGGGGCCTGGGCCAGAACTACCGCCTGATGCTGGGCACCAGCACCGTGCGGGGCCTGTCCACCCGCATCTATGGCGTGGACTTTGACATCAGCGCCGGCATGGGCCAGCGGGGCGATTTGCTGGGCGGCCCCTATCCCGGCTTCGAGAAGAGCCAGGGCACAGTCGCCTGGGTAGGCGCCACCCAGCGCCTGGGTGGCGCCTGGTATGCCGCCGGCCAACTGAACCAGGCCAATAACGTTGCAGCGGTGGACTATGGCCTCTGGAGCGACCAGGACAGTGGCAGCAAGCGGGTCAGCAGCTGGGCTGCAGCACTGGGCTATGGATCGCCCACGCAGCAGGACGGCGCATTGCGCGGCCGACTGACCGCGCTGGGCAGCAGCACAAGCAGCGATTCGGCACAAACCCCTTCTGGCAGCGCACAAGGCCTGTACCTGGAGGCAGACACCAAGCTGGGCCGCTACCGCCATACCTGGGGTGCCTATGTCACCCGCCCCAATCTGCATTTTGGTGACTACCTGCTGCCCTCGAGCACGCAAGGCGCTTACTGGCGCATGGACCACAGCACCAGCCGCATGAGCTGGGGCACGGGGGTATATGTGGAGCGCATGCGCGCCAGCAGTTGGCCGGCCCAGCAAGGCCAGACCCGCGTGGGGCTGAGCGGAAATCTGCACTACCAGCTGGACCGCCGCACCACGCTGGGCGGCAACCTCAACCTGTACCAGACCCGCTATGCGGGCGACGGCCAGGGTGCTGGCCTCGATGGCAAGATGCGCAGCCTCTA